>JAUZRW010000125.1 GCA_030950085.1 Anaerolineae bacterium | reverse complement strand
AATCTGCCCACGCATCTCCAAGATGATGTCAATCAGTTGTTCTTTATTCAGTTGTCTCAATTGCTCGCGTATCTCATTCATGTTTCAGATTGTACCATCTTTTCTCAATTTCCGTTACAATACCCCTGAGCAGTTACGATTCAGATATAGATAAAACCGTCTGTACCTTCTACAATAGCCTCATGATAAATACAGAGAAATCGAAACGAACTATGCAACAATTGATATTGATGTCCGCGATTTTAGGCGCATTGGGGGTTGGGATTGGGGCATTCGGCGCACATGGTCTAGCGGCAAGGCTTGAGGCAAACGGGCGCGGCGATACATTTCGTACTGCGACCTTCTATCATCTGATTCATGTGCTGGCGATTTTGGGCGCGGCATGGGTCAGCACACAGTTTGAGAGCCAATTTGCGGTCTATGCCGGATACGCCTTCATAGCAGGAATCTTGCTCTTTAGTGGTAGCCTGTATATTCTGGCAATCTTCGATATCCCTATTATGGGCGCGATTGCCCCGTTGGGTGGTGTTGCCATGATTATCGGCTGGGTGCTACTTGGATTAGCGGCGATACAAGGTTAATAGTTCTAAACGAGTTCAAATTCTTCTTGAGAGCAGACGCGCAACACGCCAGCGAGTTCATGCCCTAGATGAACCGCTTCCTTCGTCAGTTTAATTTGAAGGGGTCCATTAAAAGGGGCTTGATGGGCAAAATGCAAGGTCGCGCCGGGTTTGATGCCGAGTGTATCAAAGTAGCGCAATTTATCAGTATCATGGGTGTTGACACGACTCACGATATATTCTTTGTCTACTTCGACTGCTTGTAAGGGATAATCGACAATCCGTGGCATATAACCATCGGCTGTCGGAATCGGCTCGCCATGTGGACAGCGTTTGGGATAACCTGCCATTTCTGCCATACGGTTGACCAACATAACACTCACCACTGCGCCCAATTCATCCGCAGAATCATGAACTTCATGCCAACCAAAACCCATTATATCAACCAGAAAACACTCCACGAGGCGATGACTGCGAATGTTCATTAACGCTTCTCGTTCGCCTTTTTGGGTCAACTTAATGCCATGATAAGGCTCATGTTGCAGATAACCTGCTTCTTTCATGCGCTGTACCATGCGCGTTACTGCCGGAGCCGTCACATTCATGACATTGGCTAAGGATGAGGTCGAAATATAGGGGTCATTATCTTGGTAATATGCAATTCGGTATGCCTCAGCAAGATATTCTTGCATAGCGGCACTAGCCTTTGACATCCACTTGCCTCATTCATCGAGAATTACTATGATAATCATCTACTTAAATATAGCGTTGCAACTTAGTTTTTGCAAGCGTTAACTTTTGACTTGCCATCGGTTTAACATGGTATTCAGGAATACTAAACATTTGTTCTAGTCAGCATTTTGTAGATAACGAATCAGCGCCACCATATCGACACCCTTTAGCGATAAACCACGTCCACCTTGCACTGTTTGGATATGGGCGTTAATCGTCGCAGCATCAAACGACTGGATTTCCGCAAGATTGGGTGTTTCGACAACACCCCATGTGCGCCCATCAGATAAATTATTAAAGTGGCAACTGGCACAACTCAGCAGACGATTAGCAGTGATACGTGGGTCGGTTGCAGTATGGAATAATCGCGCTCCAATTTGCGTTTGGGCATCAAGCGATTCTGTGTAGGCAGGAATCTGGTCATCTAGCCCGAAGAAATTGGTGTCAAATTGCGAAATTGTGCCATCAACTGCATCTTGCACATACAAGCGCGTAAAATTGCTATTAAAACGAATCGCACGCGGATTTGCCCCACTATCAAAGTGATTAGCGGCTATTCCTGTATCCAGATTGAGAACAGTGACATCATTGCTACCCGCGTAGGCGATATATAAGCGTGAGCGATTTGAGGGTTGCACCACGGCAAAGGGCATATTCACGGGTCTATCAGCAACCACCAAATTGATGCTTTCTTCAACTTGTAGATTCTCCAAATCGACGACATAGAGCATCGGAATCAAGCGATTAGCGAGTCGTCCTGTGGTATTGGCAATCGTCATCGGCAAAAATGCCCGTCCGCTGATAGGGTCAATTTCGATAGATTGCGCGAGTGTCGCCTGTGGATGAAGCTGAATCGTGCGAACAACTTCGCCAATTGGCAGATAAATCAGCGAAAATTCACCTGTCCAGAAATGCGTCACATAGAGGAAGTCACCCCAAAGTGCTAATGCTGTCGGATTAGCAGGTGTCGGGAAGCGTTCCGTGATGCGTCCACTTTCCAGATTGACGGCGATTACTTCATCGCTATCACGCAGAGAAACATAGGCTGTTTCGTTATTGGCAACCACGCCATACGGTTCACCACCGATACGATAGCTGGCAGAGACTGTATTATCTTGCAACGAAATAATCGTCAGTGTGCCATCGCTGACGGCTAAAACACGCAAATTATCCGGTGTTATCACGACTCCGCGTGGATTTTGCCCAATATCAAATTCAGCTTCGATTGTGCGGTCTAAGCCGATAATTGACAAGCGATGCACGAAGGGGTTGCTACTAATAATGCGTCCGAGTCGTGTGAGGGTCATCGTACCGCTTGTAGAGGGTGTTTCTGCAAAAGGTGCTGGGATATCATAGAGGCGTTGTGCTTGTGCCACTGTGATAAGCGTGAATAGGATGATAATGGTCATTATGCGTTGAATCAATTTGTATCTCCTAATTTACCTCTCCCCTCAACCCCTCTCCATTTATCGCACGTTCGTTCCTCACATTGCTATAGAGAGGGGAGTTTATTATCTAAAAACAAGTCCCATCCTTGAATTCGGGGAGGGGATTTAGGGGTGGGGTTTAGTTATTCTCCAAGTGTGTATAAAATGTTGCCGCGTAGAGTGAACACTCGCGCCCGAATCTGTGGATTGCCGTTTACATCGAGTCCTGTCATGGCGAATGAGAATGTGATTTCGTCGATATCCGATGGCTCAGTGGCGGCAGATTCGATATTCGGGAAAATGCGCGAAATTTGCGCCCAATTGAATTGATAATTGGTCTGATTCGAGAAGGTATCAAGCGTTCCCTGCTCAAGAATCGTGCTGGCTGTGCGAACAGTATAATAGGCTTCAACATCTGTCCAATCTTCTGGCGCACGGACATTAATCGTGAACGTTTGTCCCGAAACAACGGTGCTAATAGCCTCTCGCGGAGTCGTCAGCATCGGTTCATTCTCTGGCACAACGAAAACAAAATATTCGTCTGCGCCTAATGGATATCCTATAAACGTGTCGTTCAATTGCCCGGCTGATGTGATGCCGTTGTAGATTGCCTGTGTATAAACACGATAGATTCCAGTTTCGCTGACAGTAAAATCTTGTGATGGCTCATAGAAATAACCAAAGACACTAGCCGTCGTTTCATTTTGAATGACCGTGCCGGATGGTGTGACAATTTCTGTGAGAACATCTGCCGCAACAGTTGGGGCGACATAACCCATATGGGCAAATGTATTGCCAATTTCTAGCACTTGTCCGCCACGAACCCCTGTCGGCAATACAAACATATAGATTTCTTCATCACGAATTGAAAATAGCGGTTCAGTAAAGGGCGGCACAACTCGCGCCGAATCTTCATCTGTGACCACTGCTAAGGCACTGTAGCCGCGAATATCATCACCATTGACTGTTGCACCGAAGAGAAACAGCACATCAGTGGGACGATTGCCTTCACGACCCGCGCCGATTTGCCCGCCGAGTAAATCATCATTGCTGACTCGTGCATCGAATGTGGCATCACTATCACGGACAAAGTGCCGCACACTGACATCAGGGCGCACAATGCACAGATATTGATAGTCACCCCCTGACAAAACGGGATTGAGTCCAACATCGTCGCCATCCGGCAGAAAAACAATATCGCCCTGAAAATACGGAAAATTAACAAAAGTAGGTATATCGGGCGCATCTGTCGGGTATGAACGGGTATCAAACCATGCTTGCGGATTGCGGTCAGTGTCAGCAAGACCCATAACGCCGTTAGCGATAGAATCTGTTTCTAGCCACATTTCGTTCTCACGCATCGCAAAATTAGAAAAAGGCACTTCGCTTATTTCTAGCACAGTATCACCGCCGCCAGTATAGCGATTTCCGAAGGTATCAATGACTTCTCCCGTGACTGACACTGTATCGGAGCGATAATCTTCTACTGTAAGCGTGTTGTTTTTATCTAAGCGCCACAGATAAATAGCATCGTCTATCGTGATAATTTGAACGGGCTGCCCTGCTATCTGCGCTGAGTTGAGAGGCAACATCGGCTGCCATCCGAGCAATTGCGGCATCAAGCTATAAGTCCCTAACGTATGAAAACGATTATCGTTAAGGGGATAGAGACGATTTGATGTGGCAAAATTCGCAGAATCATCGCTAGAGACAGCCTCAAAGATGCTCCATGCCATTCTCAAAGGGGCAACATCACCCACGCGCAGCACAAGCGGTATAGTCGTCGTCGAATCAGCGTCGCTATTATCGCCATCAGTGCTGAAAACACGATTCGCGTACCAATCGAAGGCTTCACTATCGGCAATAGAGGCTTGTCCTCTAAACACAGGCACGTAAATCCCGATGGGTAAATCGTCGGGAATAATTGCCGCGAAATCGAAGCGAAAACTGAGTTCGCCTGTTTCTTCATCCACAAAAAGGCGTTCGGTTGTGGTTTCTGCAATGAGGGTATCCGCCACATAGCGACCTAAAATCGGGAGTCCTGTCGGAGTGAGTTCTGATGACCAATTATCTCCTGCGCCAATAGCCGTCGAAAGTTGCCGTCCATTTTCATCAAAAAGACGACGTAAGGCGATTTGTCCGCGCATGGTATAGGGCAATGCCGAGTCAGCAGCCGCCACAAAGAGGCGTACAGTCATTGTGAGCGACAAGTCATCATCGGCATTAAAAGTCAGTTGATTGATGCGTCCCTCAGCAAACCATACCTCCGCGCCATAAGATATTTGCCCGCCGATGGCAAACGGAATCGCTTGACCCTCGCGCAGATTAGAATAATCAGGATAAACAATTGTGCCGACTCCGACTAAAGGCGTGGTGATAGTTTGTGGTAGAGTCCGAATCGCATTGACTTGATACGGCATTCTATCTGTGCCACTAATGGTCACTTCAAAACTGCCATTGCCAGCCGCGATAGTCGTTTCTGTTGCGCCTGTATAGAGATTCCGAACGATGACTCCGGCAGAGGCAAAAACCGCCCCTGATTCGCCTGTGATAGTAACTGTCATATCATCAAGGGTTGTTACGCTAATGTGAGCGGCGAGTGGTGGGTCGCCTTGTTGCAGCCTGTTTTCTTGTGCTAATCCGGTGACTGTCAATAAGCCAATGACTATCATGGCAAGTAATCGACGCATTATTACTGTATTCATCATCGCAAAATTCAACTCATCGCGTGTATAATCAGATTAAGTTTAACGCAGTCACAGCAATTTGCACCCTGCGCCAACCATACGTTCAAAATACGATGACCATACATTCATTTCAACTATCACAAGCCATTACCCTCATTGAGCAACGTAGCGGACTGAGTGCCGAAACGCTGCAACGGATTCATATTGGCGATTTACTAGAGCAAATTTCAAGCGGCGATGTGGATTCCCTGATACGAAAACTGCATAGCAGCGATATAAATAGTCCCGAATGGCAACACTTGATTTATGCGCTGACAATTGGCGAAACATATTTCTTGCGTGATAAGCGGCACTTCGATATTTTGCGTGAAAATATCCTCCCACGATTGATGCTCACAAGGCGACGTTCGGACGATTTACGCATGACAATCTGGTGTATGGGTTGTGCCACAGGCGAAGAACCCTATTCTATTGCCACAGTCGTTCATGAATTTCTGGCAGATTTTTCTCAGTGGGATATCACGATTTTAGGAACAGATATCAATCAACGGGCGATAGAAGCGGCACAAAAAGCTATTTATCGGCAATGGTCATTCCGTCATACACCGCCTAATTTCATCGCTCGTTATTTTACGCCTATTGATGAGAGTAGTTTTCAGCTTAATCAGCCGATTCGAGATATGGTGACTTTTCGTCAGCACAATATGATGGAGGGTGCGCCTATCCGTGGGGTGGATATTATCTTCTGCCGCAATGTGTTGATGTACTTTAGCCGTGATTATGCACAAAAAGCTGAACACAGTTTGTATCAAAGCCTTGCGCCCGGTGGCTGGTTATTACTAGGGCAAGCCGAGGCATTGCACTCTCGGCATCATAATTGGACAATGCACCTCTATCCCGGCACACCGATTTATCAAAAACCATCAGGGACGCAACCCCTTTCTGCACCGATTAGTTATCCATCGAAACCCTTTATCAGCACAGAAGAGTACAGCACCGAAACGGAGAGTGCGAATTACACAACTGCGATTCAGGCAGTACATGACGACTATCCGCAGCGTGCCGAAATTTTCATCGGGCGCTTACTGGCGGAAAATCCCCTTCATGCTAAGGCACATGTGCTGCTGGCTTCAATTTTTGCGAATCGCCAAGCCTACCCCGAAGCACAAGCTCATTTAGATGAGGCATTAATGATAAATGGCTTGCTGGCAGATGCCCATTATATCCGCGCCTTGATGCAGTTAGAACAAGAAGAGACCGATAGTGCGATTCAATCTTTGAGTGCTGCGATTTATTGCCAACGTGACCATGCCCTCGCTTCATTTACATTGGGGGATATCTGCTCTCAGCGCAATGAAAAAACTCGCGCCGAGAAAAATTGGCGTAATGCCCGTCGTGCCATCAAAAATTGTGATACTGATGCTTATGTCAGTGATTTGAGTGATATGCAGGTTGAGGCGTTACAGGGCTTATTGAATCAACGATTAAACCCCATAAAAGAATAACGGGCATGACAATTCACACCCATTATCTCAATTTGTGATGCCCAGTTTTGCAAGTAAGGCATCTAATTTTTCGAGCAATTCTTTTGGTGAACCATCATTAACGAGCGTGTAATCGGCAATCGCAATGGGTCCGCCTTTTTCGATTGTTTCGATTTCTTGCCAATCCCTTGCGCGTGCTTCTGCGGCTGTTAGGGGGCGAATATCGCGGTTTGCAAGGCGTTCGTAACGCAAGTGTCGCGCTGCCACAATCGCCACAACGACCATATCTTCACCGAGTTCTTTGCGTAGTGTTTTGTACTCGCTAAAACTGTAGAGTCCATCAATGATAATGCAGTTGCGGTCTTCTAATGCTGCTTGGAGTTTGGGCAAGGCGCGTTTGGCAATGGCATCCATGCCCTCTTCGTTGCGAAATTTCTCGCGGACAATCCGTTCATTTTCAGGATTTACGTCCCAACCACGATTAACGACTTCATCAACAATAATGCTACCGAAACGAAATTGAAAAAAACCTTCATCTTCCAGATATTTCGCACACAGCGTTTTACCTGCGCCCGGCATCCCGACTAATGCCAGCGTGCGCGGAATTTGATTGTTATCAGACATGAGACCTCGTTGGCTTTCTAAGAGTCGATTTCCACCCCGAAGTATACCTCTCTCGCAGGAATCACAATACGCCAAATTTGGATTTCAGCGTTTTTGCATTTCAGTGTTTTAGCATTTTAGTTTATGCCTCATCCGATTTGTACTAGGTACTCAGAACTAGGCACTTAGGACTTATCCAAACACTTGTTGCCCACTATAGCTTCTATAAATTGACTATTGCATACCATCAGACGAAAAGTTGCAAAGTACCTCATTTGCAGTACACTCTTGCCTATGACAGACTCTATTTCATCTTCTGAATCCAATAATGAAATACCACTTGTCGGGCGTGCGACCATTTATGCCCGTCTGCAACAGCATGTACTTGACCCGCCGAACCGTCAGGCGATTGTTTTCACTGGACATGATGGTATTGGTAAAAGTAGCTTACTGCGCCTGTTCTCGCATGTTTTTGATAATCAAATTCTGGGAATCTATATTTCATTGGCAGATGCCCCACTCAACACTGAGGATGATTGGCTACATTATTTGCTAGACTGTAGCAACGCTGTACTTGACCAGCACAATTTCACCCTCAGCCGTTTGCCACAAAAAAGCGGTGAAGATGTAGATTTTAGCGACTGGTTTCGGGATGTATATCTCTATGAAGTTTTGCACATGATACGTCCACAACGGCGGATTGTCTGGTTATTGGACGATGCCGAATATTTGCTGGATGCTTTGCCGCAACAGGTTGACTATCTGCATCACCTACTGCAAACGCATCTGCAATTGGCACTCATCTTCACGATAGATACAGAGCATGAACAGCGTCTTGATGAATTAGCACCATTGGTTCATCCTGCCAGCGCAGAACGACTCCATCGGTTTGATGTGGCAGATAGCATCGACTTGATACGACAATATACGCCCGGTGTCGCTGACGAAATTGCGAATAGGGTGTATGAGGCAACCGGTGGGCATCCGCGTTTATTATCACATTTTGGGCAAGCATTACACGCAACATGGGCTAGTCACAGCGACAAACAGGCTTTAGAAACAGCCCGTCCAATCGCTTATGCTGCCAGCGATTCACACTTTCGGCAAATGTGGAAGCTGCTCTCACGAGATGAGCGCCTCGTTTTGACAGCGATTGCCAGCCTCATTTATGACGACCCACTTCAATCTGTGATTGTTGAGCGCATTGAAGCATGGTTAGTCGAAACCGATTATCCGATGGATAATGTCGCTATTCACGCGGCATTACGCGGCTTGGATTATCAAGATATTGTCAGCAATTATCGCCAGCAGGGGTTCAAACTCACGGCTGGCATGATGCAAACATGGCTCCTAGAACATGCCCGACTCACTGAAATTATAGGGTCAAATTTTTCCACATTGACGAGCAAAGTTTCGCGGCGCATGATTGTTATCGCTATTATTATTATCCTGTTGGCAGTTGTCACCTTGTTGCTCTTACCTGCCCCAACCCTCGCGCCATCAGAAGCCATCCCAACTGTCACCCTAGCGCAATAAAACCCCTTTCGGGGCTTCATTTTCATAGTCTTTTCGCCGCAATCATCAGGGCAGTTGTAAGTCGATGGCACAGCGTATCTCTCGACGTGTATCTGGCACATTGATGACACAATGTCCTAATACATCAACAGTCCCTAATCGCACTTCAAAATAGGAACGCCTATCCTCACTAATCCAGAAAGTTGTCACTGTCGTTGTCCAAAACGGGGTGCTAGTACACAAATCAGCCGCGATGAAGTTATCCTCTTCCGGTGGTAAACCACGGAACTTTGTTGAATCTAATATCTGCAAGCAACGTCCGGGTCTAAGGTTGTTAACTTCAGAATTAAATGCACGAGCATTATCAACAATATAGGTCAAATTCTGTTGCAATTCGCCGTCTTCATCTGGCTCAAAGCGTACAAAAATGAGGTCACTGACATTAATATTCTCAATGTCGCGGTTAGCAATAATGAGTGAGCGACCATCATAGCGCAAAATAACTTGTCGGGTATCGGATTGAGAGCTAATCGCCAATTCCGGTGTCGGTGTTCGTGACGGGCGCGGCGTATTGGTCTCTGTTGGCGAAGGTGTATTCGTCAGTATGTCTGTTGGTGTAATAGAGGGAGTCAACGTCGGACGGGCTTGTTCAGTCGCCGTTGCAATCGCATTTTGGGTTTGCTGGTCAATAATGGCTTGTGCTGTTTCCATCTGCGCCTGAATCGCCGTTTGTGTCGCATTAGCAATCGCTATATTTGTCTGCTGGATAGCGGCAGTTGCGCTTGCTTCTGCATCTTGGGTCTGCTGTGCTATGACAGCCTCTGCGGTATTAACTTCATCTGCCATAGCCGTTGAGGTACTGTTCGCGGCGGCTATTTCTGTTTGCTGTGCAATCTGTATCGCCATCGCTTCTGTAGCCGTTTGTGCAATTGCTGTTTCTGTCGCGGCGGCATTCTTGCTCGAATTATTCATGAAGAGCAAGCCGGCAATAATAATGATAGCTAACACAACAAGCACACTGCCTAGAGTCACACTGCGGCGTTGCGTAGTCGATAATAGAGCATCAGCAATACTGCTGGTGTTTTTAGATTGATCCGCAGTTGCCGCCATCTGTGTTTTGAGATTATCCTGCGACGAGTCTTTCGACAATTCAGGCGGTGGAACAGGTGTCGTCTCTGTTGGTGTGCTAGATAATAATGCCAATGGTGGCGAAACATCAGGGTTTCCCATCATGGAAAAGGCAAATTCCAATGCTTTAATAAATTCAGTCGCTGTCAAATAACGTTTGCTGACCTCTTTATCAAGCGATTTTAGCAATGCTTGTTCGACTTCTGCCGGAATGTTGGGATTTAATTCAGTGGGTGGCGGTGGCGGGTCGCTGATGTGTTTGAGGGCAACACTCATAGCACTCGCATCATCAAACGGCACACGACCTGTCAGCAATTCATAGGCAACAATACCCAATGAATATTGGTCACTTTGCGGTACAGCCTGTGCAGAAGAAATTGCTTGTTCTGGGGCAATATAATGAACACTACCAAAGGTATTGCCAATTGTGCCTTCTACGGCATTCAATGCCAAGCCAAAATCAGTTAGAACAGCATTGCCGTCTTCTGTGATGATAATATTAGATGGCTTAATATCACGATGAATGATACTCTGCCCATGGGCATAATCAAGCGCCTCAGCGATATCGCGTAGGATGAGTAACATATCTTTTGTCGGCATCAACTTATCTTGCTTGATGTAACTCTTCAGCACATCGCGTAGATTACGACCTTCAATATATTCCATGGCGATATAATAAATATTGCCGACTTGGTTAAACTGATAAATGCCGACAATGCGAGGGTGGTTGAGACGTGCAATCGCCCGCGCCTCGCGCAAAAAACGTTCGCGGTATTCATCTTCTTCTGCACTGGCAATAAGCTGTGGCTCAATCACTTTGATAGCGGCATAGCGGTCAAGGTTATCATCATAACCACGATATACCCGTGCCATCCCCCCTGTTCCCAGCACGCCTTCAATAAGATAATCGCCTAAGCGTTTGCCAATTAGCGGGTCTGTTATAGACATTCAGTATTCCAGACTGCGTTCGATGTTTAATAAATTCTCCATCATTATAGTTCCAAATTGAATGGACAAATAGGTACATCAACTGGTTTATGCAGGTAAAACCCACAATGGCGAAACTACAACCGCCTCTATCTCATCAGCCAAAGCGTTCAAGACTACTTAACACTCCTCAACCTACTATCCTAGGGGCTTATCGGCATGTACCGACGCTTGGGAAGAAAGGTCACGTCATCACACTCAGGATTTTACACGTCACATGATTTTGTGCGTAACCGCGTATCCTTCGCAACACAAAGTCTAACACGGGCTTGGCGTTGATGCAAGATTTCGCTATTTTTCTGTATATAGTAAGAGATATCGTAACTGCTCAGGGGTATTGTAACGGAAATTGAGAAAAGATGGTACAATCTGAAACATGAATGAGATACGCGAGCAATTGAGACAACTGAATAAAGAACAACTGATTGACATCATCTTGGAGATGCGTGGGCAGAT
>JAUZRW010000124.1 GCA_030950085.1 Anaerolineae bacterium | reverse complement strand
AGTTATCAGTTTTTAGTCATCAGTTGTCAGAAAAACAATTATCCTGAACTGAAAACTGTGAACTGAAAACTATAAATCGGGTAACTTCTGCAAATTACCGAATTCATTGAAATGTTGGGCTTATTTAATCTTCAATCCTTAGCTTGCAGGAAGCGAGGCTATTCTCCAACAGTCTCGCGTAAGACAATTAAGGCGGCTTTGACAGAATCCGCAACATTTTCAACCAGTGACGCATAGGCTTCAAAATCAGCTAGGGCAGCTTGAGCCATATTGCTATCATCAGATTGCTGCCAGAGTACAAAATAGAGCGTTCCGCGTTCAAGATAGACATCTGCGTATGCGCTATCTAATGCTATTGCCACGCCAAAATCAGCCAACGCCGCATTACCCACATTGATATCACCATCATAATAGAGGATGGCATAAGCATAACCACGCTTATAATACAATTCCGCATCATCAGGAGCATACAAGATAGCTCTACCATACGTATCAATTGCCTGTGCGACCAATCCTCTTTCTAACAACCTATCGGCTGTGCGCTCATATTGTTCAGGACTTAAAGGCGTAATCGTCGGGTTATTGGCTCTTTGTGTGCGAGCAATGCTTGTCCGATTGACAGTATCATCTTGTGTGTCTTGAAATTCAAATGAAGTAATGACACCCCCCCCAGCACTTGATACACGCGGCACTTGGGTAAAAGAAGGTCTAAAACTCGGCGAGATGATACGAGTAATGAAGGAAAATAGTAAAATAGCGACAATAATCAACACAATCAATAATATCCAAGGCAGCGCCCCCACCTTAGGAGGCGCTGTTCCGGCACGTCTATGACGATGCGTTTTGATTGTGCGTCGTCCAACATCAGGGTCAAGACCACGTTCATGCCGTATTTCGGCATAATAAGCAGCCATACGGTCTTCAGATAATTTTTGGTCATATGCCTTGCGCTTACTTTCATCCGATAACACAGCATAGGCTTCGTTCAGTTTCTGAGCGTGTTTTTGTGCCTGTTGCAACTTGCGTTCTAGGGCAACCGATTTTATATTGCCTTGTGCTTGGCGACGGGCAATCTCGGCTGTGAATTTATCGGGGTGGTGCTGGCGCATCAAGTGACGATACGCGCGTTTGATGGTATCAATATCGTCTTGAGGGCTTACATTAAGGACTTCGTAAAAGGTTTTTTCTGGCATAGACAAATTTCTAAGAACACTAACGCCAAAGTTGCTGCTAGTGTACCATGCTTGGTATCAGGGAACACCAGTCGAAAAATATTATCTGTTGAATGAATGTTTTTGCATCAGCGATAACGGCTAAAAATATCACTCACCATCCACATTATCTGAGTGCTATTCTTGGCGATATGAGCTAAACTCTTTGAAATTGTTCAGACTCGCTATTAGGGTGCATTATGGATAAAAATTTTGAGGTGTTTGACGAACGTTTTAATGCCATCATCGCGGAAAGTTCGAAACTCGAAAAATTATATACTGGCACGATTTGGGCAGAGGGGCCCTGTTACTTTGCCGAAGAAGGCTATCTTATTTGGAGTGATATCCCTAATAATCGGATGCTGCGTTGGTCAGAAGCTGATGGGAGTGTAGCCGAATTTCACAAGCCGTCGCATTATAGCAATGGCAATACCCGTGATTTACAGGGTCGCCTCATCACTTGCGAACATGGTAAGCGCCGTGTCAATCGCACAGAATCTAATGGCACAGTTGTTGGCAAATCACTTGCCAATGGACGCTTATTCGCAGATATTGAACCCGGTTTATCAGATGGTTTTCGCTTTGATGCCAATAGCTATTTGTATACCAGTGCTGCCGATAGTATTCAGGTTTTTGCCGAAGATGGTACATTGCTCGGCAAGATTTACGTGCCAGAGGTCATCTCGAATTGTACTTTTGGTGGACAAGATAAAAATCGCCTATTTATCACCGCAACGACTTCATTGTATGCAATTTATCTGAATACACGCGGCGTTCAAACACCATGATAGCGCATCAAAGATGGGTCTTTCGTCGTCTCAGTTTGTGGGAAACTTTCGCGGTTGCCTTTGCCATCCTCTTACCGATTTTTAGTGTCTTTGTCTTCCCTGACCTCTTCCCAGATGATTTTGATGTTTTTTGGCAGGCAGCAAATGGCACATCATTAGACGGTTTTTATTATCCTCATTGGGCATTGTTCATCTTACAACCGTTTACCTTGTTCAAAAATGGGCTTTTTGCTTACTTCGCTTGGAACATCATGAATGTCTTGGGCATGTTATATGCGACTCGTGTTTTTGGTGGGAAAGCGGCGGTTGTGCTATTGTGTAACCCGATGATATTCAATGTCTATTTTGGAGGCGCAGTTGGTGTTGTCGCTGCCGGAATCGCTTTTTATGCCTATCATCTGGAGCGCAAACCGATGCTTGCTGGGTGGGGCGCGGCGGTGGCATTTATTAAGCCACAATTGGGATTACCCCTTATTTTGGTGCTTGCCTTGACTGCGGATACCTCATGGAAAAATCGTTTTCTATCGACAATCCCTTGGTTTATTGTACTTGGTTTATCGCTATTAGCCTATGGTGAATGGATTACTGGCTTGCTTGACCGCTTACAAAATGCGCCACCGAATGCCGTTGCCAGTATCACTTTATGGCAATATTTGGGACCCATTGTGGCTGTCTTGTGGCTAGGATTATTTATTCCCAATCTCAATCGCAATCAACGCTTATTGATGGTCACGGCAGTTAGCGCCCTCGCACTGCCTTACTATCAACACACCGGCTTATTGACGATGTTCATGTTTCCAGTGGGATATTTGGGCTTATTGAGCAACATTGCCTATGCACAAGCCTTTATGGGATGGGCAGGCGTGCGTCTCAGTGTGATTATCCCTCTCCTCGTCTATGGCTGGCTGTTATGGAAAGCCTATCATCAATGGCGAATTGAAGTAAATATCCGTGAATCTGGTGCAGCGCCTCGAAAGAAACCTGAAAAAGAGTGAATCACAAAGAACACAAAGGTTTTCTGTACATTCCTGCCATAAACCACAACGGGCGAACACACGGGTTCGCCCCTACAAGATAACTCGCTTATTCTTCTATCCAATGACGCGAACGCTCAACAGCTTTTTGCCAGCCAGCATACAGTGATTCACGTTCATCAGCACTCATATTGGGTTCAAAGGTTTTTTCGACAGCCCATTTTTGCGCGATTTCTTCTTGTGATTGCCAGAAGCCAATCGCTAATCCGGCTAAATACGCTGCGCCGAGTGCAGTCGTCTCTGTTACTTGTGGACGCTGCACTGTGACTCCGAGAATGTCGGCTTGAAATTGCATCAAAAAGTCATTGGATACTGCACCGCCATCGACTCGTAACGTTGTTAAATCAAGACCGCTATCAGCTTTCATGGCTTCGACGACATCACGGGTTTGATAAGCAATCGCTTCTAGTGTCGCCCGAACAACATGCGCCCGACCTGTACCGCGTGTGAGTCCGACGATTGTGCCGCGTGCATATTGATCCCAATAGGGCGCACCGAGTCCCACAAATGCCGGAATCATATACACTCCATCAGAACTATTGACACTTCTCGCAACGGCTTCACTTTCAGCAGCATTGCTAATGAGCTTCATCTCGTCGCGTAACCATTGCACCGCCGCCCCTGCAATGAAAACACTGCCCTCTAAGCAATATTGTGTGTGTTCTTCACCGATACGCCATGCCACCGTAGTCAGCAGATTATTCGTCGATGCACGCGCTTTATCGCCGGTATTCATCAACATAAATGCGCCCGTGCCATAGGTCTGTTTAGACATACCCGCTTCATAACAGGCTTGCCCAAAAGTTGCCGCTTGTTGGTCGCCCGCGATTCCGGCAATCGGCACTGCTTTTCCGAAAATAGCAGAGTCCGTTTCGCCATACACGGCACTGCTCGAAACCACTTGTGGCAGCATACTCATCGGGATGTTGAGGCGTTCGCAGATGGTCTTACTCCACCATTTTTTGTGAATATCATAGAGCATGGTGCGGCTGGCATTGCTGACATCGGTAATATGCAATCTGCCGCTTGTCAATTTCCAGATGAGGTAGCAGTCGATTGTCCCAAATGCTAACTTTCCAGATTCGGCTTTTGCGCGTGCGCCTTCGACATTATCGAGTATCCACGCGACTTTCGTTCCACTGAAATAGGCATCTGTGACCAAGCCTGTTTTTTCGAGAATAGTCTTATCAAAGCCTTCGCCACGCAGGTCATCACAAAATTTTGAGGTGCGCCTATCTTGCCACACGATGGCATTGTAAAGCGGCTCGCCTGTTGTTCTATCCCAAACCACTGTTGTTTCACGTTGATTGGTAATGCCGATAGCCGCAAGACTCGAATCACCTGCGGCTTGTCGTGCTACTTTCAGTTGACTGTCCCAAATTGCTTGTGGGTCATGCTCAACCCAACTCGGCTGCGGATAAATTTGCGGAAATTCTTCTTGTGCCGTGCGGACAATTTTTCCATCTTGATTGAAGACAATCGCCCGTGATGAGGTTGTCCCTTGGTCTAATGCCAAAATGAAATCGGTCATGTCGTTTTTCCTTCTTAAGCAAGCAAATTTAAGATGTTAATCCATGTAGATATCTGTAGGGGCGCATGGCAATGCGCCCAATATGCAAAATGGATTAAATCAACCAGTATATAATGAATATAGTGTAACAGGGCTAAACAGAGATGCAAAAACAGAATCCGTATTTAATGCTGTATATTTATAAGACTTACGGGCTTCAATAGGCAGCATGTGTAGCAATACGCCAAAAAATGAACCAACTGCGTAAATTCTAATTTAGTGCAAAACTTATCTATGAGGTGTAATATGCCTGACAATAAACAACACAACCGCCGTAGCACTCGACTACCTGATTATGATTATCGTAGCAATGGCGCGTACTTTATAACGATTTGCGTTGAGCAAAAACAATGTCTTCTAGGACATGTTGATAATGGTGATATGATACTTAATAACTGGGGGGAGATAGCTAAAGAAGAATGGTTACGCTCATTTGAGATCCGTAAAGAAATCAAACGTGATGAATATATCATCATGCCAAATCATTTTCATGCGATAGTTTGGATTGAACGGGATGAGAAGGTATTGTCATACACCCCTACAGATAACACACTTTCACGGAAACCAAAATCATTATCAACATTGGTATCAGGATTTAAGGGTGCAGTCACGCGAAAAATTAACCTGATGAGAGATACACCTAGCGAAAAATTCTGGCAGCGCAATTACTATGAGCGCATCATTCGCAAAAACGATGACCTACACAAAATTCGCTATTACATCAAAACCAATCCAGAGACTTGGGGCAAAGATAGTTTGTATACATCCGAATGAACTATTTAGGAAGAGTTGTCGTAGTATTGGGCGCATTGCCATGCGCCCCTACAAGGTCGATGGGTTATATGTTAGCGTGAAAATTCTTTTGGGATGCGGAAAAGTTGTGTATCACGGTTGGATAAATCCAGCCCTTGCTCTTCGACACGACGCAGGAGTCTATACACCTGTTTCTTGATGTTCTTCTCGGAATCATCGTTACTGAGGACTTTGATAATCTCTAGGGTATCTTTGCTTTCGCGGAGGTTGACAAACCAGACAAAGATACCAAAGGGGAAGCTGGTGCTTGCAATCGTGTTACGTGCAAAGCCTGCCACTTCGGTATCACGTTCAATAATCTTCTGAACACGATTCTCTGGACTCATGGGCGCGAGTGTTTGCGCGAATTTCCATGCGTTATCGCGGGCAATATTGATACTAAAGCTGACAAAGTTCTCATCCGCACGCAGGGCTATTTTGTCCATATACCTGAGCAATGGCGATACTGCTCCAACTTCATCTTGTACGGTATCAATCAAACCAGCAAGCAGGTTGTTCAAGCGATTGAAATCACGTTCTAAGGAAGGAGTCAATTCTCCGCCCGATACTTCGGCAGCCGCAATCCCTAAATCGAGAGCGATATGGGCATTCATCCCTAATAATAGTTGCTGCAAGATAAGCAATTCTTCTTTTTCTGCCATTTCAAACGAGATTGCCCATGATTTCGTCGGTGTCCCACCATTGAGATGGGCATCTAAGGCATCAAAGTAACGATTGGCAAACAGCACATCCAATAAGCGCATACGGTCATTATCTTCAAAAAAATTACCCTCATCACAGCGCTCTTTGACCAATACCGTCACCATACGATAGAGTGACATAAAAAATCCCAGACGGCTTTTTTTATTTTTGAACTCTTCAAGAATGCCATCCATAATGTCAATAACTTGTTCAATAGTTTCTGCTTGCATTGCCATCTTGTTATCGTCCCCTTGATTTGGTGTATCCCTAATTATGACTTATTAATGCAAGAAATATATTAACGCTCAACAGTATAATATGTCCCTGTGCTTTGTGTTAGGTCAACAACGACTTCTTGCCCGCCAAAGCCATCAACGATATCATGTCCGCGAACGGTCACAGTTGTTATCGCTTCGGGAATGATGATTCCACGTTGGCTACGGGTGAAGGGTTGCTCAGTTTCATGCGGATGTACGAGTAAGCGTGTAAATGGCGAATTGGCATCCGGCAAAATAACAGTGCCATCTGGCAATACGACATCCCAGCCATCGGCATAATTTTCCCAGCCCGTATCAGGATGACGCACCGTGACATGAAACATCCATGAATTATCGCCATTGTAAATTGCCCGTACAAACTCGACATTGGCATCGGCTAAAGAATTGGTTTCTTGCTGCATAAATAACCTACTCACTGTTGAACAGCCTGTAAATAAAAAAAGTAATATGACAGCGACATTTCGCATTAGTCAATTATCCGTTCATAGCATCGTTATATCAACAGCATAGCAGAGTTAGCCCCAAAAAACTGTGTCGAATCGTAAAAATGGTCTTAAATCGACTGGTTAGATTATGATAAACACGAATGGAGGCTACACGCAGGTTCGCTTGGATAGTACAATCAGCGCAGTTATGGCGATTAATTTGGAGTATTTTTCATGCGGAAATGGGTGTTGTTGCTGTTGATTGCATCGCTTGCATTGGCGATTGACCAAATGGCGAAGGCATGGGTGATTGCCAATATGGAAATCGGGCAAACTAATGAAATTATTCCGCCGCTTGCCCCTTATTTTCAATTGACTCGTATCACCAATACAGGCATAGCCTTTGGCATGTTTACGGGTGGGAATAGCATCTTACTAGGGCTGACCAGTATCGTTGTCGTGGTTTTGCTGCTGATTTATCGCAAACTACCTGCACAAGCTGTCGTCCAGCAAATCGCTTATGCCATGATTTTCGGTGGGGCGTTGGGCAATATCATCGACAGAGTACGATTCGGGCATGTGGTAGACTTCGTGCATGTTGTTATCCCGAACTGGGTCTCTAACGTGTCGAATTTTGCAGACCACTTTGTTTTTGTGGGGGTTGTCATCATTTTAGTCGATAGTTTTCTGGAAGAACGGCGCGAGAAACAGAAAGCCTTCGACAAAGAGCAAATCAGTAGCGATTTGCCCTCTATGTAGTATCAAGTCAAACCTGACCACCTAACTTTCAGTAACAGGTGTCGCGGCTTTATTGCCCATAAAGATGCGGAAAAAGGGGTTGTTGCGCGTTTGCATGTGGTCCAGCAAAGTCACTAGCAAAAATCCGAAAATAGCGAAACCAAAGCCGATGCCCCACTGCGCTGCACTAACTTCTAAGAGGGTATAAGCAGGGAGTCCCTCTCCTGCACTCGTATCAAGATGTGTCATGCGAAAGACAATCAGACGCATTGACCCTAGCATAAAACCTACTAACAAGGCAATTGTCGGACTCTCATAACGTTTGAGCAGCCAACTTAAAATGCGTGAGAATGCTAAAATGCCAATCCCTGCGCCCGCCGCCACATAAATCAGGCTCACAATGTCACGGTCATGAACAGCACCAAGAATGAAGTCATATTGTCCGAGAATCAGTAAAATGAATGAACCGCTAATACCGGGCAAAATCATAGCACAAATAGCAATCATCCCACTAATAAGCAATGCTAATGAACCATGCCCCATTGTATCGCTTAATGTGCCGAGTTCGGGGTTTGTGATGAGGAAGGCAATCACTACGCCTACAATGAGCGATATACCTGATATAAGTGTCCATTTCACTTTGAGACCAATAGCGACAACAGATGCCAAAATCAGCCCAGCAAAAAAGGCAAAAAGATAGGTCGGTTGGGTTTCTAGCCAATTTTCTAGCAAGCTAGATAGCAAGGCAACGGCAATGAGTAGACCGAGTCCTAGCGCAATCAAAAAGCGCAGATGCAAATAATCTACAATGCCCATAATAGTTGGTTTCTCTTCATCTTCTGATGCAGATGAGAACAAACCAAGCGCCATCTTAATCGCAGTAAAGTTGAATGATTTGATAGCATTAAGCAGGGTTTCGTAGACACCCAAGATGAAAGCCATAGTTCCACCAGAAACACCCGGCACAATATCGGACGCGCCCATCGCAAATCCAGTAAAAAATAAGCGCAAGTATTCCATGGGCGTGCTAGGTTTCGATAAATCTTGCATGATTTCGGTATTTTTGCTGTCTTCTGACATACGACTCGCTATCCCTATAATTCGATTGATGGCGCGGTATCATGCAATAAGACACAAATTGCGTCAATCCCAAACTGATAGGGGCGTGATACAATGGCGCGAAATTTTCACACACACGATTTTCCAGAAAGTGAGATTAGGGATGCTTCCAACAATTATTGTGCATGGTGGTGCGGGGTATTGGGCGGATGAATTAGATGCGCCCAAAAGTGAATTTATCATTGAAGCAGTACAGATAGGTTACGATATTTTGAATAGCGGCGGTACTGCGCTAGATGCCGTCGAAAAAGCAGTTAATGTACTGGAGGATGCCCCCCTATTTGATGCTGGACGCGGCAGCCATCTCAATATTGAGGGTATGGTACAGATGGATGCGATCATTATTGATGCTGTCACTCGTGATTTTGGCGCAGTGGCAGGCGTGGAACAAGTCCGCTACCCGATTTCACTAGCGCGACGTGTGATGCAAGATACGCCACACAAATTTATTGTCGGCACAGGTGCAGAGAAACTCGCTGCCGAACTCGGTATACCGCTTGTGCCGAATATGTGGTTTGTGACCGATGCTGAACTCGCAAAGTATCGGCTGCGTATCGCAAGTGGCACTCATGATACTGTCGGTGCTGTGGCGATTGATAAAGATGGCAATATTGCAGCCGCAACATCTACAGGCGGCACATCACACAAATTAGCAGGTCGCGTGGGCGATGCTCCGTTGTTTGGTGCAGGCGCTTATGCCGATAATGACTTTGGCGCTACGAGTGCTACGGGAGTTGGTGAAAATAGTATGCGAATCTTGCTCTCAAAAGTTGTAGTTGACCAAATCGTGACAGGCAAAGATGCCCAAGAAGCGTCTGTCGCTGCCATTGCTTATGCTGATAGTATTTTTGATGATTCTCAATTGGGCGTGATTACTGTCGATAAACAGGGGCGAGTCGGCGCAGCACATTCTACCGCTAAATTAGCTTGCGGTTGGGTTAATACTAAAGGTCAGCCTCAAGTTAGTATGAAAGAGGGTGTTCATGCCGACAATTGAGACAGTACGCGGCACGTTCTACTATAAAGATTATCGCCAAGATGAGATTACCCATCCGCCACTTATGCTGATTCATGGTGCAGGAGGGGTTTATCTGGATTTGCCGATTGAATTACGAAAAACGATGCAGACCATCGCCCTTGATTTGCACGGACATGGACGTAGTTCAGGAAGTGGTCGGCGACGTATTCGAGATTATGCAGAGGATATTGTCGCCTTGCTGGATGCACTCAACATCGAAAAAGCGATTATTGCTGGGCATAGTATGGGCGGTGCAATTGCACAGACCCTCGCGCTCGATTTTGCTGATAGAGTCGCAGGACTCATTTTATTGGGAACAGGCGCACATCTGCCTGTCAATCAGATGATTATTGATGGATTAGAAAGCAATTTTGAGAAAACATGCCAAAATCTCATCAAATGGCAGTGGCACAAATCCGCACTAGAACAGTATCGCCAACGAGGATTAGAGCGCCTTCTGCAAACACCCATCAATACTATCCGCAATGATTTTCTTGCTTGTAACGAATTTGATATCCGTGAACGGCTGGCAGAAATCACCGTTCCGACACTGATTATCGCGGCAGCAGAAGATAAGATGTTAGCACAATCACAATCTGAATTTTTGGCAGAAAAAATATCAGGCGCAAAGTTGGCTATACTTGAAAATGCTGGGCATATGTTCCCCTTAGAGCAAGCGAATCAGGTGGTGGATATTGTTCAACAGTGGGTGACAGAAAAGTTTCAGTGAATCACAGATTCGGGCAATGTTTGATGTTCGGTCATTTTCGGACACAATGGATTGTGTCCCTACAGTTCACAACGGGGCATTGTAGGGACAGTATCCATACTGTCCGCCGACAAAATGTAAAACTGTGATTTACTGAGTTTGCATAAGTTTCTAAACAGGGTCTTTGAAATCATAGATGCCGTCGCGGATTTCCCAGCGTGTCCCGGTGGCATTGATGAAGTGATTACCCTCGCGGTGTAATTCGCCCCCTGTTTGTGGGCAAGCAAAAATATCGTCAGATTCGACAATTAGATTATCTGCACCGGATCCAATCGCCTGATTTTTGGTAAAGATGCTCGGTGCAATCAGCCAACCTGTCTTTTGTAGCATAGTATCTAGTCCAACTAATACACCTACCGGAATTGTTCTCTTGAGCAAACCAAGTCGGAAAAAAGAGACCGGAATACGTTCTTGCATCTCAAATTCTGCTGTTTTGAGTTCACGCTCTATATAATCGGGATGAAAATTGAAATTCAGTTCTACAAATTCTACGGAGTCAAGCGTATTGGGATTCCATGCTTGTTTGCCGATGCGATGCCGTAAGAGTGCTTTTAAGTTGCGTTTATTGGCATGTTCAAGGATGAAACAGGCTTCGTTTGCGAGGACATGCCGAATACCTGATAAGACTTTGGGGACATTCTCAAAATGATGAATCACACGAATCATGGTCGCGCCATCAAAAACCCCTGCTTTGAAGGGCAGTTGATAGGCATCGGCAGCCACATAGGTATAGCCGTCATCGCCTAAGCGTTCGCGTGCATATTGCAATTGTGAAAACGAATAATCTAGCAAAACCACATGCTCATAATTGCCATATTCTTCTGTGATACGTCCAAAACCAGCACCGATTTCGAGTAGGCGTTTGCCCTGTGCTGGCAACAGTTGACGCAATACCTGTCGCTCAACTAAATCTTCATAATTACGTCCCTGACCTTCCCAAAAATCAGTTCGATAAGTTGAACCTTCATAATCACAAATGCGTTGTGCCTTATCGGACATAGATAGCCTCTTCCCGAAGAATCCCAAGTTTGATTGCAATAGGCGAACCCATTTCCTGATTCGCCTTTAGAATAGTCACTCATTTATTGTCACCCTGTATTATGGTGATGAGGGTGTCGGGATAATACCTGATTCTGTGTCGGGAATGGGAGTGGAAATATCTGAGCCACCGATAGTTGGTGGTGGTGGTTCTTCTGTTGGAATAGAACTCTCAGGCTGCCCATCGTTAGTTATCGGTGCTAAGGGTCGGGTGATGCTTCCCCCTTGTTGACTGAGATAAAAGTCCGCATAGGTACCATCCCATGTGTAAGACGGCAGATTGGCAGAATTAAGGGCATTTATACTGGTGGCATTGAAATCATCAGGCGTAATCGCCTCGCCATAATAGGGCGAACGACGAACCAGTTGTGCGTCTAATGCCGGAATACCGCCCGGTGCAATGAGACCTGTTTCCATCGCTTCAAAATCATCGACATAATCAAGTCCCGCTCCGGTATACCCCAAACCAGCCGTCCGCGAGTAACCTGTCCATGGGTCATAAGGGAGTGAGTTGAAACCCGAGCCATCCGTTGCCATCAACAGATTAGATAGATGGTCGCCCCATAAAACATTTGTATCACGATCCAGCACTTCACCAACAAAATCACCCGCTTCGTTAAAGTCATTCGGGAGGTTGAATAGCCCGATAGCGAGTGGTTCAAACAGTAAACCTAACGTTTCAATCGGGTCTGATAATTGTGTTTCGGCGATGGGAATAACGGCTCGCACATCTAAGGCGATATCTATTTCCTCATCCACAGGCACAGTCAAATTGAGGGCAATCGGTAGGATAAGACCTTCGGGTAAGGTCAAGCGAACAGTTGCCGGAACATTGGTCGCACCCCCAAAACCGGGCAAATCAATAAAGGCACTGACCTCTATCGGTACAGGGGCGGTTAAACGCACATCTGTTTCGGTATCTAATAGAATATTCAATGCAATCGGAATACTGTCACGGACTGGGATTGTCCAGTCAATGGTTGCATCATTTAAGCCCGCAGCAGTGCTATGGAGACCGCTAATTAAGGGGTCTGCCACTTGATTTTTAATTTGGAAAATGAATAAACCGGCTAGTAGCAGTATCACAATCAAAACAAAGTTCACAATGAACGAAAAAATGACCATAAACCGCCAAAACCATTTGCCTATCCCACGTAAAAGGCGCATATCGGCTAACTCCCCATAAGGTTGATTAAACACAATCGCAATTTGTCTGAGTGTCAATGAGTATAAAACGGACTTGCCCCAACAGCAAATGAAGAATCAACAAATTGACTATCAAATATTAACAATTGGGAACTTTTCCATCTTGTACACGTCTAACATTATTGTACAGGCAGTGTAACCTGATTTACACAAAACGTTTACACTACGCTTGCTCTACGGTACTTGCATCAAATATCAGAATCGCGTATTCTATATATAACGACGACGTATGAGTCAAAGGTGGGATAAAATGAGTTATTACAAGCGTAAAAAGGATGAAGTAGACATTTCCGTTAATCGTGCATTATGGGCTGTGTTGATGCTGGTTGTCCTTTTTGGCGGCTTTATGGCACGCGATACCCTGCGCTCGGCATTGTTTGATTATCAAGAGAACGTGGATGTTAACGGCGAATGGATTGGTCTCATCACTGAAGATTATGATGCCGAAATCCGCTATGAATATCGTTTGACCTTCAATCAGAGCGAAGATGGGTCAATCACAGGCAATATGCACATTCAGTCAACCAATCGTAGCGAAGATATTATCGCTGATTCAATCGTTTCCGGCTCAATCAGCAATGATGATTTGACCTTCAGTGAAACTCGTGTCACCTATCTTGATGGTGTTTCTCCCTCAAATTGGTGTCGTATTTCAGTATCGCTAGATTATGAAGTCATCAATGGTCAAGAAACCCTGACAGGTGATTGGGCAGGTATCGAGACTCCGGGTGTTGGTTCTTGCGCTGGGACAGAAGGTCGTGTGATTTTGACCCGTGAACCATAAGCTAAAACCAAGTTAATCTCTACAAAAGGGACATTCCAAAGCGAGTGTCCCTTTTTTAATGAAGCAACCTTGCCGATATATCGTGTTCAAGCAAAATGACCGTTATCTGCCACCCTTTTTACAAATTTTTCTTGGCATTTTGGCTGCTAATAGTCAACTGCGCCTCACACAAAATTACAAAGTGAGACACGTCTTAGAGCATTATCACAGATAGTTGTTAAACAAGATATCATGAGAAAACAAAAAGGCGACTATAATAGCCGCCCCTCTAATATTCGGTGCAGTTAGAACTAAGCCTCGACAGCTAGACCCGCTTCTTTTCGCAGGATATCGGCTTTATCAGTGCGTTCCCACGGCACATTCACATCTTCACGCCCAAAGTGACCATAAGCGGCAACCTGACGGTAAATCGGGCGACGCAAATCTAGGTCGCGGATGATGGCAGCCGGACGCATATCAAAGTGTTTGCGAATCAATGCTTCGATTTCTGCATCGCTGATTTTGCCTGTCCCGAAGGTTTCGACAGCCAGCGAAGTCGGTTGTGCAACACCGATTGCATAAGATAGCTGCAACTCAAAGCGGTCAGCAAGACCCGCCGCGACAACATTTTTCGAGACATAACGCGCCATATATGCCGCACTGCGGTCAACTTTAGTCGCATCTTTACCACTAAATGCTCCCCCACCATGACGGGCAACACCGCCATAGGTATCGACAATGATTTTACGACCTGTCAAACCGGCATCACCCAAGGGACCACCGACCACAAAGCGTCCGGTGGGATTAACGAAATAGCGTGTCTCGTCGTCTAACCATTTGCTCGGAATAACCTCTTTGATGACCTTAATGATGGTCTCGCAGATTTCTTCATTGCTAACAGTCGGTTCGTGTTGAGTGGAGATGACCACTGTATCAACACGGACGGGTTGACCGTTGGCATATTCGACTGTGACCTGACTTTTTGCATCTGGACGTAACCATGCGATTTCGCCTTGTTTACGTGCCGCTGCCAGACGACGCACCAAATTATGAGACAATGAGGCGGTCAAGGGCATCAGTTCTGGGGTTTCATTACAAGCGAAGCCAATCATCATGCCTTGGTCGCCAGCCCCTGTCGCTTCGATTTCTTCATCGGTCATTGAGCCTTCACGAGCTTCTAGTGCTTTGTCTACGCCCTGTGCAATATCGGCAGACTGCTCTTTGATAGAGATAAGTACGCCACAAGTTTCAGCATCAAAACCGAACTTGGCACGAGTATAACCAATTTCGGTAACGGTTTTACGCACGATTTTCTCAATATCGACATAGGCGCTGGTGGTAATTTCGCCCATCACAACGATGAGTCCGGTACTGGTTGCAGTTTCGCACGCGACTCGCGCATTGGGGTCTTGTTCAAGGATGGCATCCAGAATGGCATCGCTAATCTGGTCACACATTTTATCGGGATGTCCCTCGGAAACAGATTCCGAAGTGAAGTAGTACTTCGGTGAGGTCATGAAAGTTGTTGGCATAGACACTATCTCCTTATTGTATAGAACGAAAAACGCCCCTGCATCATGAGGCAGAAGGCGTAAATTACCAAGATTGTTATCAAACTCATCTACCAGAAATCTCTGCCGGAATTAGCACCTACCCGACGCTTCGGGGGTTGCTGCGAGGTCAACAGGCCGTTCCCTAACTCGCTCTGAATGAGTTTTTAATTTGTTGTGGCATGCATCCTAGCACAGAATAATAAGGCTTGCAATGCTTTAATCATAAATTATGTGTCAAAACTTTGCCCATTAAAAGACTACATATTCAGCCTCAGTTCAAATGCTAGTTATATGCTGTAGATTATCACGCAGAGTATAAGTAGCATTTGGCTATGGATGTTCTTGAAGAAAAAGCCCTCATCTTATTCGGCGAACGAGTTCGAGAATTGCGGAAACAAAAAGATTGGACGCAAGAGGAATTGGCATTCCAAACAAAATTACATCGCACCTATATTGGTGCAGTTGAACGTGGGGAACAAAATATATCTTTGAAAAATATCGTAAAAATTGCCACAGTTTTAGAAGTTAACCTAGCTGATATGTTTACCAATTGGGAATAGCAGCAAATGACTTGGATAGAAAAGGTTAAAGCATTCTGCGATACTTATAATATCCCTTATGACTATCTTGCTGAAACGCTGTATGAACCTAAAGTCATTCCGATGATACGTGGAAAGGCTTTTGAGTTCACAGCATTATTGGCTCTTCAGAATGTTTTACCTGCTTCAGAATTTGAGGTTTCCAAAGAATCAATGAATGCACAACTTGGTTCACATGATATTGATGTCGCTGTCTATCATAAGCCAACACAAATTACCATTAGTGTAGAGTGTAAACTGAGTGCAAAGGGGTCATATCGTTACTCTAAACAAGATAATCACCATAGTCTGCGTGTAAAGTGTATGCGAAGTCGCACGCTTGGCGAAGCTATGATTGCACAACAATCAAGTAAATTAAATATCGACCCTGCTTTGTTGAAAGTGCATAATGATAGCTATATTCCAACTGATTTTGATGTGGTATTCACGTCTATCGGAAATGTTTTTTATGTCACTCGTGATGATGGAACATTTGAATGGAACCCATCTAATGAAGAAATACAGTTTTTAAGTCGTTTTAGCGAGGATGAAGCGGATAACTTAAAGGACAATATTTTCGATA
>JAUZRW010000123.1 GCA_030950085.1 Anaerolineae bacterium | reverse complement strand
GTGACATTGCGCTTTGAGAATGGGGCGATGGCACATATCGAAGGTGGTTGGGCATATCCACCGGGATTTTTCCGGACATCTATGGATATTGCGGGTACTGAAGGCGTGATTGAATGGATGTCTGATGATGCACAGACACTTTATACGCATTTAGAAAATCCACCAGAAGCAGAAGTTGAAGAGGTTGCTGTTCCATCGGCAAAAGCCATTGATAGTCCCTTTACAGCGCAACTACGGCATTTCTATGAAGCGATACAAAATAATACGCAACCGATTGTGACATCACAAGATGCTGTCGTCGCATTAGAAATTGGTCTAGCGGCGATTGAATCTGCTAAAACAGGTAAGCCTATTACCCTCTCAGGAAAGGATTAATCATGCGTCTGGCAATCATGAGTTTTGCCCATTTACATGCCGAAGCCTATATCAACAATTTGCGGAATGCACTGGATGTCGAATTTGTCGGTTTTTCTGACTTGGATGCCGAGCGCGGTACACACTTTGCAGGTGTTTTTAAGACAAAATGGTATGACTCGCATGAAGACTTGCTCAAAGAGGGGCTAGATGGTGTCGTCATCTGCTCTGAGAATGCCCGCCACCGCGAACTTGTGGAAATGGCGGCTGGTGCTGGTGTGCCTATTCTGTGTGAGAAACCGATTGAAGTAACTTTAGAAGATGCCAGAGCGATGCGCGATGTCTGCAAGGCTAACAATGTGACGTTCATGACTGCTTTTCCGGTACGATTCTCATCATCTGTGCAGCAAGTCAAAAATGCACTCGATAGAGGCGATTTAGGGCGTATTTATGCGATTAATGGTATCAATCATAGTGAAATTCCGCTTGAGCATCGAGCGTGGTTTGCCCAAAAAGCACTGGCAGGGGGCGGCGCAGTGATGGATCATACCGTGCATTTAGTTGATGCTTATCGCTGGTTTTTCGGTTGTGAGGTGGTGGAAGTGTATGCCGAAGTGGACAATTTGTTTTATCGTGGTGAAGTCGATGTCGATACAGCAGGGATTGTCACACTGACGATGGAAAATGGAGTCTTTGCCACAATTGATTGTAGCTGGAGTCGTCCGACATTTTATCCGCGTTGGGGGCATCTCAAGATGGATATCGTGGGCGAGAAGGGCTTTATGACGCTTGATGGTCAAGCAGAACATTTGACGGTCTATTCCAAAAAGTTGTCGCGCAATCCAACATGGATGAATTACGGCAATGACTCGAACCAGCATATGATTAACGAATTTGTCGCTGCCATTCGTGAAAATCGTGAACCTGCGGTGACATGGCGCGATGGCTATGAAGCTGTTCGGGTTGCTTTGGCGTGTTTTGAATCCGCAGAATCAGGTCAGCCTGTGCGCTTAGAAGTGGGGCAATAACATTTTTTCGATTGGTCATTCATTTGAAGTTATGTTTTCTTAGGCATAACTTCTTTACCTTAAGGCTACTTGATGTACAAACTCAAAAATGATGACTCATCGCTACGGTCAGTCTCCGTTATTACCTTCCTCACGTATGCTGCACGCGGTTTAACTGTTCCATTTATTAGCCTATATCTGGTGGCAGTTGGTTTTTCGGGAATACAGATTGGTCTTGTTCTCAGTGCGAGTGCTGCTATGCGTTTAATCATACCCCCTGTATTGAGTGCCATCGCTGACCGTCTTGGCAAGCATCGGCAATTGTATTATGGCTTGGTGACGGGCAATGCGCTTGCAACGTTCGGATTGGTTGTTTCTGCCTTCTCGAAGTGGGCTTTGGGCGCAACTGTTGTCATTCGTGATTCGTTGGATAGTCCGAGTGCCTCATTACTGTCGCAACTGACCATTACAAAGCTCAAACAACAGAGACGCGATAATTATGGGCAATTACGGGCGTGGGGGTCGCTAGGTTGGGGTATTACAACGATGATGAGTGGCTTCCTTTTCGGTTTGGGAGGGTATGCCACATTATTCATGGTAGCGGCGTTGTTAAATTTTGGGTCGCTGTATTTCTCACAAGCATTGCCACGTCGTACCACAGACGTTAATCCTGATGAAAAAGTCAAAAATACAACAGAAACCCCCATGAAGCGGCAACGTGCTTTCACCATTTTGATGGTCAGTTGGTTCTTTTTTCATGTGGGGATGAGTGCCGTTAGCACGTTTGTCTATGTCTATTTTCAGCAAGACTTAGGGATAAGCAATACAATGGTAGGGGTATTGGCTTCGGTGGCAGCATTGTCTGAGATTCCGTCAATGATGGTGATAGACCGTATGATGCGCCGTGTGAACATCCGCATTACGTTACTGATAGGCATGTTGGGCATGGCAGGGTTATGGCTAACATTTACACTGCTCAATGCCGCAACATTCTTAATTCCTCTCATGATGGTACGTGGAACATTCTATACCTTTCAAAATGTTGCGAATACGCTGCTCGTCTCACGCATCAGTCATCCTAGCAATGCAGCGACTAATCAAGCACTTTCGCAAGTGACAATTCCGGCATTAGCTATACTGGTGACGGGTCCGATTGCGGGTTGGGTTTTCGACGTATTAGGGGCGCGTGCCTTGTTCCGTCTGGTGGCGATGGTTGCTTTGCTGGGGTCTATTTTATTTGTCGCCGCCCGTCGAGAATTTGCCAAAACACCTGCGACAGAAGAATTCTTAACAACGGACAGCATAGATGCAGTCCCTACAGACCAGCTGTGATATGTGTAGGGATGTGACCTGTCGCATCCGCCGCACAATTTCCTATTAACTTACTTGACTGCGCCGCGTGTTAGCCCTGAAATAAACTGACGCGAGAAGATACCATAGAGAATGAGGACGGGTATCATGGCTAATGTCAGTGCTGCGAGTAAGGCTGTCCAATCGGTCTTATACTGCCCTGCAAATGCTGATAAGCCAAGTGTAACTGTTCGCACCTTTTCGTTAGGGGCAAGTGTGAGCGGAAACCATAAACCGTTCCAAATCGGCAGCATGTTAAAGACTAGCACCGTTGCTAGGGCAGGTCGAATAACGGGCATCACGAGTGTAAACAAGATGCGATATTCACTTGCACCATCCACCCGTGCCGCATCTTTGAGTTCCATTGGGACTTGTCGCATATATTCTGTCAGGACAAAGACAGCAATGGGTAAGCCCGATGCCGCATAAACCAAGATAAGCGCCGGCAAGCTGTTATATAAACCCAAGAAGCGCACGATTCCAATGAGACTGACTGTTCCCAAACGAATGGGAATCATGATACCAAGCGCCATATAGAGTGCCAAAAAGCGACTACCCCAGAAACTATATTCCGATAATGCAAAAGAAATCATCGAACCTGTCAGCAAAATGAGGAAGAGAGCCGCACTCGTCACAACGATGCTATTGCCGAAATAGAGCAAGACATTCGCACGTTCAAAGACCTGCTGATAACCACTGGATGAAAATATATAGACGAAGTGAAAGCCGTCTTCAAACGAGAACCAGAGCGGAGGGATATAAGGTGTACGGAATAAATCACGGCGGTCTTTAAGTGAATTGACAATAATAATGAAGAGTGGGAAAAGTGCTAAAAGAGAATAGGGTATGAGGATTAAGTGCGGAATTATCGCACTTATCCGTTGCCCCCAAGATTTGGTGGGTACTAGATTTTCTGCCGAATAACCTTGTTTAGCATCAACTTGAACAGCCATAAAACACCTTTTTCAAGACTCTGTTAATCGCGGATAAGACGCTGTTGGATGCCAAAGAAATATAGTAACACCCCTGTCAAGATGATGCCGAACATGACAGTTGCGATAGTCGTCCCCATATATAGGTCGGGAACTGAGCCTAAGGTTCCAAAGGCAGTCCGATAGAAGAAAACCCCCAGCAAATCCGTGCCATAATCGGGACCTGCTGTACTACCTTGCATGACATAGACATTATCAAAGGCGCTAAAATTGCCGACGAATGTGAGGATAGCAACAATTCCGGCAGTCGGTAGGATGAGTGGGAATTTGATACGCCAGAAGATACTCCATCCCGTTGCACCATCAACCCGTGCGGCTTCGATAAGTTCTTCATCAATGGCGGTTAGGGATGCCAAGAAGAGGACAAAGGGCAAGCCAATATATTGCCAGATGCCGACTAGGATAACGACAATCAGTGCCGTATCTTCTGACCCTAACCAACCCCGTGAGGGTATTATCGCGCCTAATCTGAAAAAGTTTAAGATGTCATTCACAATACCCCATAATGGATTGAGCATGAGTGTCCATGCCCAGCCGATGATAACAATCGACATGGTCGTTGGCGTAAAAATGACAGTGCGATAAAATGCCGCCCCTTTTAACTTCGGCGATGAAACCAGTGCGGCTAATAATAAGCCGACAGGATTCTGAATAGCCATAAATAAGACAAACCACGCAAAGTTATGCTTCAATGCGCCCCAGAAACGTTCGCTGAAGAAGGGATTATTGAGCAATTTGTCGAAGTTTTGTAAGCCAACAAATACGACCTCACCATCAACGCGGCTATATAAGCTAAGACGCAAAGAATCAACGAGCGGCAAGGCTAAAAAAACACTGTAAATGAGAACTGCTGGACCTATAAAAATAAGAAGGTGATGCCAATGAGCGCGTTTTGTGGTTCGCATAATCTATATCCAAATAACTAAGTAGGGGCATGGAAAACCACACCCCTAACTTACGGTTACTATTTTAGAAATTGGGTCTATTCACCCGGTACATACCATGAATCCATACGGTCTTGGGCGATTTGTGCAATTTCTTGCGGTGTCAGTTCGCCATTCATCAGCAAGGGCATATTATCGCGTGTGACCGCGTAGCCATCGTTTTCGGGGTCACGGCGAAGGCGTTGATCCCACAAGCGGATGGTCGAGCCACATTCGCTGCGCCATGACAAGAAGGCGGCTGCTAGTGGGTCGTCTGGCGCTTCAAGTTCATGCTGACCCAGTGGGAAGAAACCGGGTTGATTATTGAAGAAGGCTTGGGCGAATTCTTGTGTCGTCAGCCATTCCAAGAAAATACGTGCTTCTTCGGGATGGTCAGTATTGGCATTCATACCAACAGCGATATCCACATGGTCATCAATCCAGCAATCTTCGGGAGCGCGGTCATCGGGTTGATAGGGACGGAATGCGCCCATTTCAAAATCGGCAATGCTATTGAAAAGCGGAATTTCCCATGAGCCAGCCGGATAAATCGCGGCTAATCCGAGTGGGAACATCTGTTGTGTATCAGCATAACCAATGGATTGGAAACCATCTGGCATATAGTCAGCCCAACGTTGCACGGACTCAAATGTATTCACAAAGCAATCGTCTGTATGCTTGGCTTCACCACTGAGCATTGCAAGGCGTGTATTTTCACCATCACAGAAATTCGGCCATAGATTGTTGAAACCCATTGTGGTAATTGTCCATGCGTCTTTGGTGGAGATTGCGAGTGGGGTAATGCCAGCTTCTTGGATAGCATCTAGCACCGCGAAGAACTCACTTTCGGTACGCGGTTCTTCTAAGCCGAGTTCATCAAAGATTTCCACATTGTAAATGAAACCATGAATCACGGTTGCCATCGGAACACAATAGGTGGCACTGCCATCATCGGTTGACCAAGCACCGAGAGCGACATCGCTAAAGTTTTCCAGACCCGGTAGGTCGGAAATGTCAGCCAGACCGTTCAAATCTTGATACCATAGCAGCGTTGTGTCGAAAGGACGACAAGTGATTAGGTCGGGACCTTCGCCAGCTGAAAGCAATGTTTGGATTTGGGTATTATACTCGGTATTCAAGGTCGGTTCAAAAATCACCTTAATATTGGGATTTTCCGCCTCAAATAATGCAATCATCGCTTCCCACTGTTCAATATCTTCGGTACGCCAACTGCCCATAACGAGTTCAACAACATCGTCTTGTGCGTAAATGGTCATTGGCAACAACATGAGAATAACAAATGCTAACAGTGTAACTTTTTTCACAAGCTACTCCTTTTGAAAAGTAATTATAATTCTTCGACTGTATGATACAAAAAGCACGTATATATCGCAAGTCATTTATAACAACGCTCGCCAAAAAAGTAAAGCAAATGGTCTTATTGCGTGATTTGTAGCCTCAAGACCGCCGAAATTCGTATTTTCTATATTTCGTGTTAGTCTCTATAGGATATTGTGGACAATTATCATAAAGGTTCAGGACATGCAAGCAGGCGTGGCGAAACAAAAATTATCTCCCAAAATTGGCTCAGGACTAATGGGTTATGGCAATCGGATTTCTGCCAGCACGGGCGTTCATGATGACCTTTATATCCGAGTAGTGGTGCTAGATGACGGCAAAAATAAATCAGTCTTCTGTAGTATCGAGGTATGTTATCTACGCGCTCCTCAAGTTCACGAAATTCGTGATTACGTCACTCGTCAATCAGACTTGTTAGCAGAGAATATTTTTATTACGACGACTCATACTCACTCAGCGCCTGCTGCCCACGATATTAGTGCGTGGAATGTGCCGTTTGTAGAGTCGATAGGGTCAACGATTTTAGAAGCGAATGAAGCAATGCAATCGGCTAAAATAGGAGTCGGTGGTGGTTTATTGCTGGGGTATAGTATCAATCGGCGTTGGCTAGACCGTCCTGTAGACCCGGCTGTTGGCGTTATTCGGGTGGATACAATAGAGGGTAAACCGATGGCAGTCATTGGTAATTTTGCTTGTCATGCGGTGGTCATGGGTTATGATAATTTTCTAATTTCTGGTGACTGGCCCGGTTATGCTAGTCGCAATCTTGAGGAAATGCTTGGCGAGGATTGTGTTGCTATTTTTATGCAGGGCGGGGCAGGTGATGTGAATCCACTCACTGAAACGGTGCAAGAACATCTCACTAATGGAGACCCCGTGATAACGATTGGCGAACTGACAAGCTATTATGGCGATAAAGAAATGGCACTTTCTGAGGGTTGGAATATTGAAGACCGCGCAGGAGGTACATTTGCTGAGTGTGAGGCACTCGCACGAGCCTATAGTGCTGAAGTACAGCGCATCTGGCGACGGATTAAGACAGTAGCAGATAGTCAGATATGGTCAGAACATATCATGGTTGATGCAGGCTTATCTGATGACGAAGCAAAACCTGAGACAATACCCGACTTCTTCAAACAATTGATACCCGGTATAAGCAATGAAGCCCTCCGTCTGGAAATTATGCTCATCGGCATTGGCAATACAGTCATTGTGGGACAACCGGGCGAAAGTTTTAGTGAAACATCGCTTGATTTTCGTAAAGTTTGCCAACAACTCGGTTATGACTACGCTATGTTTGTAACCTATGCCAATGGCAGTTATGGTTATTTGCCGCCAGAGAATGCCTTTTCCGAAGGTGGATATGAGGTTGATTGGCCACTTGCTATCGGAATCAGTCGCTATACACAGGCGCGTATTCAAACTGCCATCATGCCTATCCTCAAAAAGCATATTCCAAAATAACTTATCGGGATTAATTTTTGCGGATAACATACCAACAACGGTCATCGCGCATGATGAAATCGCGGATAATATACCCTTGTGCTAAGGTATACAGCATCGCTTCACGGATAGCTAGTTGCCATGTGATTGCTAGGGGCTTATTGTCTTTTTTTAAAGTTGCAATGTGATAAGGAATCTCGATACAGTAAGCATCAAGCATTAACGGGGCAGACTCATCATAAGTGATAATATCGCCTTCTTTATGGTGCAGCAAAAACGCTTCTTCGGGAAAAGTCTCTTTGTTCTCTTCGCACGAATGACCGTTGGCAAGCATCACGACATGGGCATCGTTCAAGTCCCACAATGCCTCTAAACGGTCACTAGCCAGACCGATATTGATTTCATCAGTCATCTCGCCATAATGATTGACATGATATTTGCGGGCAATTGTGCCAAGACAGTTGAAGTTGAAATTGGCATTGCCGCGCTGTAGGGGGTCAAATGTCCAACGAATAGCTATGTAGCCATTCTTTAGCGCCCAAATCCGTTGCTCCTGCTTGAGCAAAACACCAATCCCACGCCCTTGATAATTCGGATGGACTCCTGCCATATGTGACCAAAGTGATATCTCATCTCCATTTTTGGCTGGGAAACCGAAACAGAAACCCACCAAAACACCGTCAATCTCGGCACCAATGACAGAGCCGCCATTATGACTGATGGCGTTCATGACAGGTGGCGAGGCTGTGTTTTCGAGTGCCATCTGCCAGACTATCTGCTCTAATTCAACTATTTTTGCAAAGTCGTCCATTGTGTGGAGGACGCGCAGTGTAATGTTTTCGCTCATAGAATGTGCTTTGAGTTTTTCTGATTCTTCAACGGGTCTATGATTGATTCTCTCACTATGGATAGAATCTGACCCATAATAGCAATATATTCTGCAAGATGCAAAAAGCCTGTCGGGGATTCATTGGCTAAAGAAAAAAGGCTTAATTACTCATGCCGTTCACCATCATATCCATGATTACGCGGATGAATAACACGCATCGGACGTTCACGAGTCTGTTCTTCGCGGATATGGGCAATTAAACCCGGTAAACGTGCCATCATGAAAAATGTATTGCCTAATGGGGCTTCAATGCCGATGTCGAGTAAGATTGCTGCTATTGCGCCATCGACATTTATCGGAAAATCGTGCTCCGTTTGTTCTGATAGCGCATCTCGCAACGCCTGAAGCATCGTTATACCGTCAGCAGCAAGTTTTTCTTGGGACGCTAGTTTTAGCAAGCGTTCGCTACGTGGGTCAGCACTATGAATCCGATGCCCAAAGCCCGCTAAACGACGTTTTGACTGACGATATTCACGCACAAGACTCATCGCAGCATCTTCTACAGAACATTTTTCTGCCTGTTGATTGTCCAGCGCAGTTTGAATAAGGCGCATACAGGCTTCGATTGCGCCCCCATGATGTTTGTTAATCGAAAGCAGTCCGGCTGATAACGCGGCGTTTATTGCAGCCCCGGTACTGGCTGCCGTGCGTGCAGCTAATGTCGATGGGGGAGTTGCGCCGTGGTCGATAGACGATACCAAAATTGCATCAAGAATCGTACCGATTGATTTGTCGGGGAGTTTGCCTGTGAGAGCGAGATAAATTGCTTGAGAAAATGAAATGTCACCTATCAGATTCTCAATGCGATGACCGCGCAGTCGAATGAGGTTCGGCTGTATCTCAGTGATGGCGGTATACCATGAGGCATTTTTAACAGATTTTGAGGTTGGCGCTGCGGATTCAGATTTTAGCGATTGCAATGTTTCAGCGACAAGTTGTGGAATATCCGAAAATGATTCGGCGACGACTGCACCCACTTCGCGCAGACGGCGAACTTTGCCTTCATGAGTGCCTTTATTGCCTTCAATAATTGCTCCGGCATGACTGAATCGTGTACCTTCTTTTGCTGCTTTGCCCCCGATGTAAGCAATGAGTGGTTTCGTAAATTCACCGGATGCGACACAATGCGCCGCTTCTTCTTCTTGTGATGTACCAATTTCGCCGAATAACACAACGAGTTTGGTCTGTTCATCTTTTTGGAATAAGCGCAACATATCCGCATGAGTCATGCCGACAACGGAATCACCGCCAACATGTGCCAAAGTCGATAATCCGATGCCGGATTGCGCGATATAGTAAGCGATGCTGGTTGTGATACCCCCACTACGACTCGTGATGCCGACTGGACCCGGAAATAGCCATTCGCTGGCGCTTTCCGCCCGTCCGCCCATCATGCCTAATACACCGGCATCGGGGCTGAGAATACCTAAAGTGTTGGGTCCTACAAATTGAGCGCCATGCTTTTTTGCAACTGCCGCAATTTCTAAGACATCATAAAGGGGAACACGGTCTGGAACGATGACGAGCAACTTGATATCGGCTGCAAATGCTTCTAATGCTGCGCCTAAGACCAACGGGGCAGGGACAAACAGAACACTAATATCAATTTTCCCAACCGTTTCACAAGCCTCTTGAACTGTATCAAATACAGGGATACCCAATACAGTTTGTCCGCCTTTGCCCGGCGTAACTCCGGCAACAACTTGTGTCCCATAGTTGCTCATCAATTTTGTGCGAGCGACTCCCTCACGCCCTGTAATGCCTTGTATGAGAACGCGCTTGGTTTTATTAATCAATATCGGCATGATTTTTCTCGCTGCTTAAACCTTGTATGGGCAAATGAATAATACCGCCCCGATTGCCTAAAAAATAACATTCCACCTCGCAAGCAAGACATTCGGTACATGCGCCACGTTTTGCCTCGTCGTGTCCAATATTGAGAACAGGAACGCCTTCGTCTAGCGATAATATTTGCGGTACACAAGTTTCGATACAAATTTTGCTCTCGCAGTTTCGGCAAAGAGCATGGTCAAAGGTGACTGTGCCGCCCGTGACGGTCTCGAACTGATAAGGGTCTTGTGCTTGGGGATTTTCGCGCACAGGAGGGTCTTGAAGTGGCTCATAAGTTTCAATGAGTGCTTGCAAACGTTCGGCGCACATATCCGGCGAATCATCGCGCCCATAAGCCTCTAGCGGTGCAGGGAAAGTCCCTTTCGCACGCTGTAAAATGTCGATTGCTTCTTCCTCAGCATTGCCACCAATACGAATTACTGCCGGAATGTTGAGTTGGGTATCCATAAATGCCTTGACTAAACCACGCGCCGAATGAAATTGTTCTTGACTGGCAACACCACTACCGCCTGCATAATAGCCGTCTATATTGGCTTGGCTGAGAATGATTCGTGCGGCACGATAAACTTTGCTCGCTGGGGGATTGCCACTGGTATCGACAAAATTTGCTATTTGGAATCCACGCGCTAAGAGGGCATCCATGTTCATCATACTGCCGCCACCGCCTGCGCCATGAAAACCGACCACATTTTGACCTTTTTCAAAGTCACTCATCATCTGGATGAAGTAAAATGTCCCACGATAATCATCTTTCTCGACTTGCCACGCTATTTTTTCGAGTTTTGTAGGCGGACGGTCAAGTTCTCGTGCCACTTCAATGTCCAAATCAGGATGACGAAATAGCGCATAATCATCAATCGTGAAACGGGCATCAAGCGCCATAATCTGCCCGTCTTTTGTGAGAACAAGCGGATTGATTTCGGCTGACCGTGCCTCATAATACCGCGTCGCATCATAAAAACGCCGAATCACTTGGCTCAGTTTCAACATTGTGCGTCCGCCGATTCCTGCGCGACGGCAAATCTCACGCGCTTCAAAATCTTGCAAGCCTTCGCGGATATTAATCTGATGGCGAATCACTTGGTTTGGATTTGCTGTCAGAATCTCTTCGATACCGCTTCCACCAACAGCACTAAATAGCAATACAGGCACACGGGCTTGGTCATCAATGATGAGTCCGAGATACCATTCTTGCTCAATAGCGACTTGTTCTTCAACCAAGACATGTTCAACAATGAAATTACCGACTCTTTGACCGATTAAGGTGTTTGCTGCCTGTGCTGCTTCATCGCTTGTTGCTGCAAAGTGAATCAGATTCTGTGCCGCACGACTGGTTGTCCAAACTTGTGCTTTAACAACGACAGCACCGATTTTTTCAGCAAATTGCCGCGCTTCATTTGGTGATGTTGCAAGGATGCTTTGGGGAAGAGAAATCCCGTATTTTGCTAGAATTTGCTTGCCTTGATATTCGTGTAACTTGACCATATTTCTTATTCCTCTGGCACAACTTTGAGCCAATGAAAGGCGGTATGCCCATTATTCCAGATTGAAAGCCCGATTTGTCCATTGCGATAGGGGGCATTTGTATCACGCCAATGGATAGTTTTCGTTTCTTCATCGCCCTCAATCGTCGCTACAAATTCATCGCCCTTTGCACAGATTTTTAAGCGATAAGACTGTCCATGTTGCCATGTAAAGTCGGTTTTTTGCATTAGCTGGTAGGACGTATTTTTTTTGTAGAGGGCAATCGTATTATCGGGTGCTAATCCGAAAGCATAACTGCGTAAAGCACCTTGTACACGCACATTGATAAGGTGATAATCGCCCATAAGCGGTGTGATTTCGCTAGATACGGTGTAATCTGTCCAGTCAATGTCACCAGAATAACTTTCGCTATAGCCGATGCCGCTACCATGATAAGCACCATTCTCAAGTCGCCAATAACCGCGTAAATATGTCCATTGACTGATAGCACCCGTTTCAGGACGTTCTTTGGCAAACGTTGTGCTGTAATGTGGTGTATTGTCCCAATCGAGTTCTGAAATAGCAAAAGAACCAACTGTCCAATTGGCGCTCACATTGCGTAAGACGATACCAACTTGTGACAAACAAGCATCGTCAAGTGGCGGAATGGTGTAGGTCAAGTTGTGCCATGTGTTGGGTGTCAATGTTATTGCTTGTGCTTGATATGATTGTGCATGATTATCGTCATAGACAAAAATAGCGGCTTTAATATCTTGTGGGGCATCGGTTGGCAAATACAACTTTGCTGTGACTGTTTGTTCGGGATAGATGCGAGGCGTAAATGCCGCGCCGTAATAATTACTGAGCAATTCTGAGGGGCGATAGTAGGTGCGTGTTGCAACTCGTATTTCGCCTTTTTTGTTCAATTTCCGAACGGATACTTTGAGCGATGGTTCACCCTCAACGATTGCTTGCTGAATATGAATCGGGCGACCTTTTTTGCCTGTTGCAATGAAGTTATTAGTTGACCCTGAATAGCCAAAGTGATAGCGTGCCTTAGTTTCACTCTGCGCTTCTCCACTCAATTTGCGTCCTAAATGGCAGATGAGGTCAGCACATTGCGGAATCGTCATAATATTGCGTGTTCCGATGAGGCTTGCCAGTACAACAAGGTCGTTCATCGGTTCGCGCCACTGATAATCAATTGCCTCTAAGCCAACAGCCGCGCCCATGATTGCGCCTACATTGCCGACATTACAATCCGTATCCCAACCTGCCATATTCGTGATTCGTAAAGTTTGTGAAAAATCACCTTCGCCATAAAGCAAACCCAAAATAACAACCCCTGCATTGGGAATAATGTGTACCAAGCCGGGATAGAGATGGTCGCCATAGTGTGCTTTGAGATGTGCAAATGCGGCGTGCCAATCTTCGGGATGTTGGGCATGGAAATCGAGCATTGCGCGGACAACTTCTGTATATTGACTGTCACTTGGGATATGCTCTAATCCGATTTCAATTAATTTTCGGGGGTCGGATTCTGAGAAGGCGGCGGCAGTTAGCGCGGCAATAAAACGCCCACCATAGATGCCGTTGCGGTCATGAGAAACACTCGCCATTGTGCCTGCTAAATCCGCAGCAAGCGCCGGTTGATTAGGGGCAACTAACCCCCAAATATCACTAAAAATTTGTCCTCCAATTTGCTCAGGTAGAATTTCGCCGTTCATTGCGATAGAACCAGAGAGAGGGGCAGGAATACCACTGATGAGGTTCATATAGGCTGTTTCTTCGCTAGATATACCATAGCCTCCCCACCAAAACGTCCCATGATGGTCGCCGATATAATTCAGCAGCGTTTCGGCACATTCTTGGGCTGTCAAATGAGACCGACTATCATAATCTTGTATCGCACGGAGTTGTATCAGTGGGACAGACGTATCATCATCGGGCTTAAAGATTTTCCCTCTATCTTCGCGCACATACCATTGGAGGTCGCCGAGATTGTCGCGGATTTCTTCGTATGTCCAATTTTCAAGCGGTGCGCCAAATCGTACACCAATACATTTACCGAGCCACGCTGCATACACTCGATTTTCATAGTCAACAGGCAGCATTATTTCCCCTTTACGCTTAACATTAAAAAGCCCCTTTCGGGGTTTTACCGCGCCTCACACAAAATTGCAAAGTGAGACAGGCGTTAGAGCATCACTGTAGATAGTTTGTTAAACAAGAAACGGGGTCTCACCGCTTAAGAAGTGATGAAACCCCAGATTGTCAATTAAACGCCGTAATTATCATCCAGACAAGATTGTGCATTAGCGGTTTCTTCCGCTAATATGGAGTCTATATCGCGTTCACCATTTTCTACCCAGCGAACACGGGCGTTGCTGTGGACTGAATAGGCGCAATCAAAGAAGAAACGCGAGCGCAGATAGTTGGGTATCACGGTGTCTTTGAGCAATTCACTATAAGAGATACCGAGAATAGGATCTGCATCCCAACTCAATTCTTCCCAGATTGCAGGGCTATTGGGGAACCAAACATTAGCTTCTGCTGCCATGCGTTGTGCATCAGCGCCACTCAACCATTTGACTAATTCCCATGCTGCCTCTTGATTGCTGCTGCCTTCCCAGATGGAGTAGGAAATGCTATCTGTCCAAGGGATGCCTTCTGAATCTGTGTCGAAGCGCGGTGATTCAATCACGCCCCAAGCAAAATCGGCTTGTTCCTGCACGGCTGGAATTTCCCAGTTTGAGCCAGATTGCATCGCAACTTGACCGGACAAGAACACTAATTCGCCAAACTGGTCTTGCAGTTCGGATGGTGCGGTTACTTGGTCTTCGGTCACGAGTTCTAGGCAATAGCGGAAAGCATTCGCGGCTTCTGGTGTATCCAGATAACCGACAACTTGGCGACCATCTGGGCTGATGGTATCTGCACCGAGATTGAAGGAGAAAGAAGACCAGAGCGTGCAACCATCGCCGCCGACAATCGCGCCGACACCATAGAGGTCATTATCACGGTCAGTTAGTTGATTAGCGATAGAACGGAAGTCATCAACTGTCCAGCCGGCTTGTGGGATATCGACACCAGCCGCTTCAAACATGTCTATATTGTAAAATACCAATGCTGAAACTGCATCGCGTGGAGCGCCGTAATAGCGACCCTCGTATTTCATACGTTGTTCTGCACCAGAGAACCACAGTTCTTCAGGATTGATGCCATCGCGTTCCATAAGGGGTGTTAAATCTAACAAAAAACCTTGGTCGGCGGCATCGGCGGGAAGGGTATGATACCAAACATCGGGACCTTGACCTGCTGCAATCGCTGTAGCGACACGGGTGTTAAATCCACGGCTGGGGAAGAGCGAAACCGCAACGTTAATGCCCGGATTAGCTTCTTCAAAGGCACGCGCCAATTGGAAATGAACCTCACGGGTTGCGGCGGTATCACGTCCACGTTCTGTTCCCCACCATGTAATGGTAACAGTCTCATCTTGTGCTTGGATTGATAACACAGGAATGAGAATGCCAATGATGAGCATCAAAGTTAGTAAAGTACGTTTATTCATGACAAATTTTCCTCATTATTGACTAAAAGTTTGATAATTTTGCAGTCTTACGGAAACCCTCATTCCATAAATTGCTCCTTTCTCAAGATTGTTGTCATGACTTATCCCTTCAACCCCTCAACTGAGATGCCTCCGATAAGCTGTTTCTGGGCAAAAAAGAATAGCAATAGGGGAGGTGTCATTGCCATCAGCGCCGCCGCCATCAAGAGATTCCATGCTGTTTCTCGTTGTCCTTGGAAGAAACTTAACCCTAGTGATACGGTAAACAGGTTTGGGTCATTGAGATAGATGAGGGGTTGCAAAAAATCGTTCCAAACGTCGATGAATGTAAAGACGACGACTAAAACTAAGGCTGGACGCGCTAAGGGCAAGATAATTCGCCAAAATACATCAAATTGATTAGCACCATCAATATAAGCCGCTTCGTCAAGGTCGAAAGGGATACTCATCATGTATTGGCGAACGAGAAAAATTAGAAACGGGCTACCAGTAAATGCAGGGACAATGAGTGGTAGATAGGTATTCACCCAACCAATCTTGGCAAACAAAATAAAGCGTGGCACAAGTGTCACTTGATAAGGAATCATGAGTGTCGCAAGCATCAGCAAGAAGAGAATACTGCGTCCCGGAAAGCGTAAGCGGGCGAAACCATAAGCCACTAAAGTAACAGAGACCAATTGCCCGATAACATTCATGATTACAAGGAAGAATGAATTCAAAATGAAACGACCAAAAGGAACTTCCTCAAATACTTGAGTATAATTCTCAGTCGCAACTGGATTAGGAATCCATTCGGGCGGCAGTGCGAATGTTTGTGCGGGCGTTTTTAACGAAGTTGCAAGCATCCAATAAAGTGGAATAAGAAAGAGTGCTGCCAAAACAATCAGAAGGACATACATACTTTTTGACCGTAGCCAAGTCAGAGCAGCCAAGACTTTATTTTGATTTTGATGAGCAACAGTTGTTGTTAATTGTGCCATATTGATTTATCTCCCTTGCCGTTCCGCTTCGTAATGAACCCAGTATTTGGAGCTACGGAAGATAAGAACAGTTATAATCAGGATGAAAACCGTGATAATCCATGAGAGTGCCGACGCATAGCCCATTCGAGACCCTGCGCCACTAGCTCCAAAGGCTTTGTTGTAAATGTAGAGCATATAAAACAAACCCGATTGCAAGGGCCCACCGGCTTGTCCTGCGGCAATGAAGGCTGGTGTAAAGGTCTGGAACACACCAATTAACCCCAATACGATTTGAAAAAAGATGGTCGGCGTGAGCATTGGCAAAGTCACATATCGAAAACGCTGTCTAGCATTTGCACCATCAATTGTCGCCGCTTCATAGAGTTGTTCTGGAATATTTTGAAGCCCAGCAAGATAGATAACGGCACTGCCTCCGACACCCCACAGGCTCATAATAATGATGCTTGGTAAAACATAACGCGGACTCTCAAGCCATCTTGGTCCCTCTATGCCACCCCATCCAAGCAGGGTGTTGACAGCCCCATAACGCGCACTCAACATCCAAACCCAGACTAAAGCTCCTGCCACTTTCGGGACAACATAGGGCATATAGAAAAGTGTTCGGAAGATGCCGATAGCTTTTACCTTTTGGTTCATGACGACTGCCAAGCCAATACCAAAAATGACTTCCAGTGGCAAATAGAAAACGGCATAGGTGAGTGTGACTTGCACGGACTTACGGAAAGAGGGGTCATTGGTAAAAATGCGTTCATAATTGGCGAAACCGACCCATTGTATTTCGCCGACAATATCCCAACGTGAGAAACTAAGGACGAAAGAAGCGATAATGGGTCCGAGAAAAAACACCAAAAAACCAATCATCCAAGGTGAGATGAATAAGTAACCAAACAAGGCTTCGCGTTGTTCACTTGACGTTAAAGATGTAAAGTTGCGTATGAGGGGCAGTCCACGCCAAGTATTTGAGTGTTGTTCTATTTTTGCTGTCATCAATAAAATCCGACTATTCTTGTTTAACAAACTATCTACGATGATGCTCTAACGCCTGTCTCACTTTGCAATTTTATGTGAGGCGCGGTAAAACCCCGAAAGGGGCTATTTTTTCATTATTTCAACCAAGTCAACCAATTGGTCTGCGATATCTCTAATATCCAGTTGCGCCGAAAATTTTAGGCAAACGCCCGCAGGATGCGATACTTTCTCAATCCAATCAGCAGGAATGACACCTTCGCCATGAATAGCACCCGACAGCGCACCGACAACGGCACTAATGGTATCGGCATCGCGCCCAAAATTACCCGCCCAGAACATCCCCTTATGAAAATCTCCGCCTGTTAATCTAAAGATGGCATAGGCTTGTGGGATAGCCTCAGCCGCCATAGAATGTGCGGGTGTCCAAAATTGGGTATGAAGAGCTTCCCAAGCTGCTTCAATCGTTGGGTTGTCATGACAGATTTTCATTGCCAGTGCCATTTTGCGACCTAGCCAACTATCCTCTGGGATTTGTTCTAGCCCTGTATTTACAATTTCTGTGATGCTTGCATCAACTAGCGCAACGGCAATACTGGCAGCGACAGCTTGTGCTGCCCAAATACCATCTTCCGCATGACTAATTTCCGACTCGATTTTTGCCATTTCAGAGGCACGATTGGGGTCTCCTACACAAATAATGCCAATAGGAGCAATCCGCATAGCAGCACCATCGTCTTTGTTTTGCACATTATCATGACCCGAAAGAGGGGGTAACATGCCACGTTCGAGATTAGCCACAGCGCCATAGAGGGGTTTCCCACCGCGCTCAAACATCCCACCTTCATCGAGAATGTACTTTTTCCATGAAGCAACAAGATGTTCGGTTGTCAAATCCCCTTGGCAATCAATCAGTGTTTGTGCTGTGAGAATCGCAAATTCTGTATCATCGGTACTCTTCGCCCCGTCGTAAAGATTGGTCACGATGCCATACCGTTGTCGATAAGCATCATTGCGCCCAATATCGCCGAATGCGTCCCCAACCGCTAAACCCAATAGGCATCCTCGCGCACGGTCAAGTAAAATCTCTTTTTTCTGCTTTATGTTTTTATTAATCACAATTTCCACCAAAAAATGATAATGAGAACGTTCTCATTTTGGATAAAATATTAAACCGAAGTTGTTGAACCTCGAACGACAAGTGTGCATGGTAATTGAATATGACGGGCTGCTTGAGGCGCTTGGCTTGTAAGGCGCTCAAGTAAGAATTTAGCCGCTTGAACGCCTGTCTCATACTTCAATTTGGCTACTGTTGTTAAGGCAGGCGATGTCGTTGCTGCGGCATAAATATCATCTATACCGATGATTGAAATATCCTCTGGCACGCGATAGTGCATCTCTTGTGCGGCTTTTAGGACACCAATTGCAAGAATATCATTTGCTGCCACAACCGCAGAAGGGGGGACGGCTAATGTTAGAAATTGTCGCATTGCTTCGTAACCTGCCTCACGAGAAAATTCACTTTCTATAATCAGTGTTTCGTCTAAAGGTATTTGATTCATCAATAAAAATTTCAAATAACTATCTCGACGTGTTTGGACTTTCTTTCGTGCTGATTGACCTGTAATGAGACCAATGCGCCGATGACCGAGTTCGTATAAGTGTTTGAAGGCATCTTGAGCGCCTTGCTCTGTGGCACTGCCTACTGAATCATAATCGGGATATGCCTCGCCTGAACCGAGAATAACCACAGGTATCTTGAGGTCAGCCAATTCGTTCGTTGAAACACGGTTAGGATTAATAATCAAACCATCAAAACGGTTACGCCGAATCATCTTAAGATAATTTCTTTCGCGCTCCACTTTCCAATCTGTATTGAGAGTGACAACCGCGTAATCATTTTCCTCAAGTGTATCTTGAACCCCTCGTGTTACGTCGGGCCAAAATGGATTTGAAATGTCGGGTATGGAAAGCGCAATGACGAATGTTTGGTCAGTGCGTAAACTACTTGCGACTGCATTCCGTTCATAGCCTAATTGTTCAATGGCTTGTTCTACACGCTCGCGAGTCGCATCTCTAACAATATCGTGTTGTCCATTAACCACACGCGCAACAGTCGCTTTTGATACTCTTGCTAAACGTGCGACATCAATAATTGTGGGACGACGAGCCATATTTTTCCATATGTCTAACTGATGAGAACGTTCTCATTTATGTTACTGTATATCATATTATTCAATTTGTCAAATGGGCAAACTAGGAAAATTTTAGGAAGCGAAATAAGGCATCGCCGAAATTATATGTCAGTGATGCCTTATAGCAGTACGTCTATCCACCTGAAGCTGTAGGTGGTTCACACAGACCAATCGGACGAGAAGCATCAATTATGAAATCACCATCATGCCCCTGACGTGGATTCAGATTTTCATCAAAATGGTTATCGAGTGCTGAAGGGGGCAGGGTGAGGATAATCCAGTTAGCTGGGTCATCAAGATTGCCAGTTGTATGGCAAATCACGACAGGCGGTGGTAATACGACTGGTGATTCCTCAGTAACGACTGTGACTACAGTTTCCACAGTAGCAATAGGTTCTACAGTGATAACAGATTCCGGTATCACTTCTACGGTAGCGACAGGTTCTGGTGTTACTTCTACGGTAATGACAGATTCCGGTATCACTTCTGGTGTCACTTCCTGAGTGGCAACAGGCTCTTGTGTCACTGGTGATAGTTCCGTGACGTTCAGTGTTGCTTCCAGTATCACTTCCTGTGTAGACTCCTGAGTAGCAGTCACATCCGATGTCACTTCGGGAGTGATTTCGGGCGGTTCAGTGACCACTGCTGTTGCTTCCGGTGTGATTTCAGGTGGTTCAGTGACCACCATTGTTGCTTCCGGTGTCACAGTGTCGGGCAATGTTGTTACACCATTCCCATTATCCAGTGCTGCTAAGTCATTGAGGGTTGTATTAAAACCAGCAACTGGCAACCAAGCACTATCCGCAAGACCAAAATTGAATCCGATGTCGCTACGCCCATCACTGAGGGTATCGCGCATTCGCCATAAACCGTTATTGAATAGCCCGATACTTTCTGTTGTATTTGCGTTCCAATCACCGACAAGAGGCAACCAACCTACATCAGTGGGACCAAATGCAATAGGTGTTCCATTCACCAGACTAGCTAAGACATGGAAGAGTACCCACTGACCATTAGCATACAAAGCCGGCATGTCTAAGCCATCATTGTTCCAATCCGCCGCTACGGGTAGCGCATTTGACAAACCTGTTGCAGAAGTCAAGATTGTCACATTGCCAGCGTTCCATAATTGCCATATATCGTCACGATAGAGTCCAAGGTCATCGACATTATCGCCATCCCAATCACCAACTATGGGTAGCCAACCCGCTTCTCCGAAGGACACGACTGTATCTGTCAACGTCGTATCACGCAGTATCCATTGACCATCACGATAGAGTCCAAGGTCATCGATATTATCGCCATCCCAATCACCAATTATGGGCAGCCAATCTGCTTCATTTGGACCAAAATTCAGCGTAATTTCTGAGACTGAATTGCACTGCGGCAGTTCCACCGACAGAGTGGCGTTACTATCAGGTGACAAATAGCTTGTCGTGAAATCGTGTAATTCCCAAAGATTGTGACCACCTCTGATTCTAACTCGACGATAAGATGCGATACCTACGTCGTAGGCACAACCTTCGGTACTATTACTTATCGTTGTCGTATTATAGGGTGCGTCTAGAATGGCTTCCAAATCATTGCTTGCTTGCGATAGGTTGCACTGGATTTGCACTTGAGCGGTGTCATCAGCCTCGACAAGAATTTGATCGTCATCAATGCCGATGACAAATATCGTATTGATATGAATTGTGCCGCCTGCACCACTTACATTACCCTCAAACTCGCAGACTATCACCTCACTTGGCGCGAGTGTGGTGGGTATCGTCGGGGTACAACTTGAGGTGATATCGCCAAAGATAGAATCTGTGACATTGTTAATTGTCACATCATCAACTGCGCTGGTGTTTTCTATAGTCACAGTGAAGCCCACGATGCCGCCGGGTGCGAGAATTTCCAGTACATCCGGTGTTTTCGTAACCTGTAATGATGATGGTCTATCGGTGACTGTCAGTGTCACAGATGATTCGGCATTGAGTGTAGCACCCGTATTCGTCGTGCTACTTGCTGTAACGGTGTTTGTCACTGAGGCAAACGCTTGTCCGTTAATCGTATCCGAGAAGTTACAGATTGTGCTTGCGCCCGGTGCGAGACTGACAGGCAAGCCACACGCGATTCCGAGATTACCAAGTGTATCGTCGCTGATACTCGTCAGATTGATTGTCTCGAAAATGCTATCACTGGTGACGGTTGCTGTAAACATGACAGAAGCGCCCGGTTCATCGACACTTGAAACATTCGCTTCCAATAACATCGACATAGCGGGCGCTGGGACTTGAATATCGCCACTGATGCTGATAGACAATGCCCCACCGATATTGCTTGCATCAGTAATCAGAATGTAGTAAGTCTGCAATGGGATGACCGTTACTTCCGCATTCGCATTTCCACATGCTACCGCAGTCAGGTTCTCATATTCGCCTGTATACACTGAGACAACACCTGCATAACCACTGCTTGTAATATTCAGTGTTCCATTGCCAAAGCTGTCGTAGCGATACCATACTGATTTACCGGAACTAACCTGACATGATGATGGGTCTCCAAGTGGGTCGCTGGCACCCCTCGTATCAACATTGTGCTGGAACGGTAAGTTGGAAACCAGTTGCGCTAATTCAAAGTCATCATGGGGTGGGCGCGGAATCTGGTCAGCTTGGAGGACAAGGTTGCCGCTCGCATTATTGACTCCACCTACCATGATGAGGTAGGTTGCGCCACCTTCGGCTGCCAACGTCACATTACCGGGTGTATCACAAGTGACTTCAATTAGCGTTGCACCCTCGACACGGTAGATAGCAAGCACAGTATTATAGTCCGAGAGGCTGGTATTGAAGCGTAACAATCCATCTGTCGCTGCTGCTGTATATTGATACCAGACAGACTTGCCAACGCTGACACCCGATGCACAAGTTGGAACGGGGTCGCCTACAGAAGTTGCTCCGCGTGTATCTTGGATGTTCTGGTAGGGCGTATTGGGAACAAATGGAATAGTATTGATGACAATTGGTTGACTTTGCAAGTTATTAGCAGGAACAAGAACATCTTCTGCTTGAATGTTTAATTGTCTGCCGTTGCCAGCTACACTCCCCACCATGATAAGGTAAGATGTGCCTGCGCTGGCTTCTATTGTGATATCTTGCCCCACACCGCACAAGGTTTCTTCTAAGCTAGTGGGTGTACCTGTGTAGACACCAATAGCTGTCTGATAATCACTGCTATCAAATGACAGTAGTAAGATACTATTCTGTGTGGGTGTGTAGCGATACCAGACAGTATGCCCAGCATCTAAACCACAAACCTGTGGGTCACTAGCGCCGCGAGTCGCGCCAGATGTGTCTTGAATGTTGCTGTTCGGTTGAATATTGATTGCAAATGGCGATACAAGCTCGTCATTTTCCGGTGCATTGGTAATATTTACTTGTAAGTTCAGTGTACCCGTTTCGCCGAATGCGCCGCCAATCATGATCGTGTATTCTGTGTCACGATAATTTCTTGGCTACCTGTAATTGCAAGTGCGAGACTCTCTTGAGTAATTACCGATGCACCCGTAGATTCGTCATTATTGGGCGGTGTGCGTTCTTGTACATGGAGTGTAAAGTTGCCATTTTCGCCATTGTTACCACCCAACATAATATAGTAGGGCATTGTGTGGTCATTGAGATTAGGTTGGAACTCAATAAACGATGTTTCTTGTGAACCGTTATCATTGTTACATGCACGCTGAACGAGTATATCAATAGTTTGCGTCGGGTTATTTGGGTCTGGAATAGTTTCCAGTGTCCAGATAGATAACACGGTATCAAAATCAGATGATTCTGTATCGAGTAGCAATGTCGCGTCATGTGAGGGTTGGTATGTATACCAGACAGTCTCGCCAACTACCAAGGTACAAGTTGGATTTGGATCATCTAGGCTCGTTGTTGCGCGGATACTGCTCTCAGCATGGGTGAAGACTCTGTTAAACACAGTTGCTTCTGGCGGTAATCCAGATGTATCAGGCGCGAGAGGTCTCAAGTCAGGGATTATGATAGGCGCGTCGAATAAATCATTCGGAGGTTTATTCGGTAACGCACTAGCCTCAAAATGTAGTAAACCACCACCGGGTAAGAAACTACTGACTTGAATGTACAGTGTCGTGTTTATACCAGAAGGCATAATGAGGTCGGATGCCGAACTGCCATCTGTATCATGATTACAAATCACTTCTTGCAAGATAGGCATAGCGGTAACAGGGTCAATGATAATAGCACCCGTTACTGGGTCACGTTGCTCAACCCAGACACCTAGCACAGTATTGTAGAGTGAGCCTATCGTTTGGAAGCGTAAGAACTGCTCCTTTGAACCCACGTTATAACGGAACCAAACCGAATGTTCAAAAGTTGTTGCATTTGTGGCAGGCGTGCTAGAGCTGGAGATACAACTCGGTATTTGCTCATTAATTGATAAGGTTGCACCACTGGTATCTTGTTCATAAACAAAGGCTGTGCCAGCATCTTCTAATGGCGGTATCAGAATCGCCGCCAAGCGAAGGTCATTCATGGGGGATGGGTCTGGTCGATAGGCTCGGAAGCTGAGTGTTCCAACTTCACCGAGATAACCACTCACCATGATGTAGTATGTCTCACCCGGAATCGGGTCTACGGTCAGACGGGATGTTTGCGTTCCGATACCGTTGTTATCATTGCTACCCACATGGCTAAAGGCGAAGGGTTCACCCGTCCATACAGAGAGTATTGTATTGTAGGTGGAAGTTATTGTTTCAAATGTGACCTGTGCGCTGGTGGGTGCTGTATAAGTGAACCATACTGTATTGCTAGGATTATTGCCCTCTGTTGGTACAGGGTCTAGGGCTTGGTTGCTTGCTCCGTAAGTTTCTTCTGTGAATAAGAACGGTGAGCCAAGTTCGCCAACATTAATAGCATTTTCAAAGTCATCATTGGGCGGCGGAATAATAAGCTCCGCTTGCAGGATGAGGTTGCCCCCACTCTTAGCGTTACCAGCTACCATGACTGTATATGTCTCACCAATCATTGGCTCGAATACAAGGTCGCTAGTACTGTCAATTGTTGAATTATTAGAACATGCTACGGGTAGAAGATTGCCTCTATCCTTCGTATAGACTGCAATAACCGTATCGTAATTTGAATCTAGTGTAAACAGATGCAAACGATTACTTGTCTGTGCTGTGTAAGAGTACCAGACTGAACGCCCGGTCAAAATACCACATTCAGGTAGTGGGTCATCGGCAGCAGAACTAGCGGCTATTGTTATTTGTGAGTCAGAGAAGGGTAGCGTTGCAATATCAATGGCGTTATCGAAATCATCATTTTCGGGTGGTTGTACCGAAAAGACCAATCGACCTGTTGTACCTAAGGTACTGCCAATCATGATGTAATAGGTGCGATTGCTTTGTGTTTGAACCGTCAGGCGTGACCGACTGCCCTCACCACTATCATTGTCACAAGCGACAAGGGTGAAACTACTACCGATTCGTTCCCAAACTGTGAGGATGGTATTGAAGTTTGACCCATCGGTCTGGAAGGTCGTGTTACCTGTATCTTGTGGTGTATAGCTATACCAAACGGTATGCGTAATATCCACACCACATTCTGGAGGCAACAATGGCTCATCATCAGAGACGGCAGCAGTTTGGATGGAGCGTGAGTCGCGGAATGGGACAAACGGTATCACAATCGCATTCATCCACTCATCATTGATGGTTATCGCTTCGGCTGCATTGCGCCTACCCAATGTTGAGATTTGCGGAATCCAATCGCGCCCTCTGTCTGTATCCGTGCTACGGTCATCGCGTCCAAGCGACTGATTGGGTAGGGGTGAAAGTGGACTGGGTTGTAGCCATTCCGAACCGCGAGTCGGTTGCACATCTTGTAGTGCGAAAGTAGTGATGTCACCAGTGCTATCGGCATTATCGCCAAAGCGCATGAAATCGACTCCGCTAACACCATTGGTAATTTCCACCGCGCCCTGTGCGCCACTGGTTGGCCATGGGATGTCTTGTCCCAGATAAATTTCGTTTGCAGCAGGTGTTGTCCCTACTGGTAGATCGCCTTCGTAGAGAACCACAAAAGTTGACGGCAATATTAGATAGTTATCACTAAATGTGTGGGTTAATACTAAGTTACCGCCTGCATCATAAATGACAACTTCCCAACCACTGGCATCCACGAAATGGATAGACGGGTTATAAATCTCAATGGCATCGACTGAACCAGTGAAAATTTCGTTCACGACCAGTTTGACCACATTTTGCCCCCCTAGTGTCAGAGATTGTGTTAACCAGTCGAGGCGACTATCGGCATCGCCATTGATAGGGTCACGCCCGATGCTTCGACCATTGTCTAATGGTAATGACACTGTGCCACTCGTGAAATCGCCACCATTCGGGTCAGAGAATGTGACATTGCCAAAACGTACAAAGTCTGCTGAAGCGTCATCGGGGCGGACAAGTGCCAAACCGCCACCACTTGTACCAATTTCTGGTAGGGCGAATTCGACACGTTCATAAGCACCAACATCACAGGCATTAGCGAGGCGCTCAATACCCCGTTGATCAGTGAGTGTACAGAATGTAGCATCTCCAGCGTCAATTGCCGCACTCGATAAATCAGGATTGATACGGAGTTGGTCTGGCAAACCATGTGTTGCCGTCAAGCCAGCACTGAGTATCAAAGGCTGAATTTCAATCAACTCAGGAATGACAACAGTAAAGCCATAAGTCGCACATTCATTCTGAGTTGCAAGGCTGCTAACGGCTGTGAAGCTAACAAGCGTAAGTGGTGTAATTGATGTTCCACAGTCCGCGCTATTGTCAATTAGCAGTGAATTCGCCAAGCTAACAGAACCACCGCTACCATCAAAACCAAGGGTGTTATTGGCGATGGTCACATGAACGAGATTCGCGCTGCCACCGTCTGCGATGTAGAAGCCGCTTCCGTTATTGGTGGAAAGTGTGCTGTTTTCCAGGAAGAGAGCATTCGGATTAGCCGTGTAGATACCTGCGCCACTGTTCGCTGTATTAGACGAGAATGTGCTGCGTGTGATTTCGCCACCCGTTGCGACAGCGTAGTAGCCGCCACCACTGTTACTCGCGCTATTTTGTGCAATAGTTGTTTCGGAGATATTTACTGTTCCGCCAAAGGAAGCAAGCGCCCCGCCATTTTGTGCGGCAGTATTGTTCTCTAGCACGCTGGCATTAATCGTGACTGACCCACTGTTATTAGTCAAACCATTACGAATCGCACCACCTACACTTGCCTGATTATCTCGTAAGGTGACATTGGTGATTTGTAGTATGCCGAGATTAAGGACTGCACCACCGCCGCCTTCTCCAAGAGTTGCTACAACTGAGCCACCACTAATCGTCACATTATTCAGTGTCAAATCGCCAGTGGATGCTATATGGAATATGCGGAAATCTGGTGCAGCCGCATCGCGTCGAATTGTCGCGCCGTTGCCATTAATGATTACTGGTGTTGTGATAGATGGCAGTCCGTTATTGCCATTCGTGGTATTGTGGACAGCAGTCAAATTGTAATTACAATCTGGACTCAATACGACAGTATCAATATCTGGGTCCTCATTCACTGCCTCAAGCGTCCTAATCAAGCTGAAAGCATCACATTCTACAACACCGTCGTCAATGGTCACGGTGACTTGTGCCGAGGCGCTGCGCTCTCCATCGCTGATTGTATAATTAAAGGTATCAATACCTTGATAATTGGTGGTAGGTGTATAGGTAATCGTATTATGGTCTGTTGTGCGAACGCGCTTCGAGTCTTGTTCCATAACACCGGAGGGCATGACTGCATTATCTACCTCGCCCGGTAGCCGAGTTTCTTCTGCCGTTAAGAAACCTGGGTAAGGGTTGGAGGCTTTAATTCGGGATAGTTGGCATCCTTGGCTCAACCAATCGCTGAACGTTGTATCGGCAAGACCGCCTGCTTCAACCGCAACAAGGACAATGTGAAACTCTTCTACAAGTCCCACACGATTTCCTAGAATTGTATTCACAGAGAATGTGTTACCGTCCCAAGTTGTTGGCAAGGCATCACAATTGCCATCTACTAGCCCTTGAGGATAATATTTAGGATTAGGTTCGTCAGCCGTAAAGACCAGAATCCACGGCACTAAATTCCCAGTTGTTGTAAAAATGCCTTCGACGTTCAAACCGATAGTTGCGACGGAAACCCAATTATCGCAATCGACCAAGTTTGTAATTGTATCGGTAGAACTCGACGTATCGGATAATGGGTCTCGTACACCATCTAAATTACAGGGTACTGGAATCGTGCCGGGTATATCAATGTTAATTTGGATGCTGCCATTGCTTGGAGTATCGGCGTTCACGACAGTGATAGGGTCATTATTAGGGTCAGAGTCATTCTGAGTTACTGGAATTGTTACTGAGGTGTTGGCGCTAGTGATTGCAGAATCATCAATTGCGACAGGGGCTGTACTGACTTCAAATGCACCACTTTCACAGGCAACACCCATCGGACGTGGTATGCCACGCTGGTCTTCTGTTACGGAGGTAATGCCATCAATCAGTGTGCAGTCGGTTGCTACATCTATAGCAAAGCTGCCGGATTCGAGCGCAAAAGTCTGTGTGATACCGCCATTGTTAGTCAATGCCCCCAGTGCCAAATCGACATCAGAAACAAGTGTAAAGTTTCCGGCAACAGTATCACACGAGGTATCTGTATCTTCGTAGTTCACACCAAGTCCGACAAAAGTACCCGTGCCATCGCTGAAACAAGCGCCGATTGATTGTGCTAATATACTATTCTTGACTTGTACATTGGCATTAGAGAGGGCATAAATCGTGCCACCAGTGTCAGCAGTATTTGCTACAAATGTGCTATGGGTGATATCCAGCGATGCGCTATTATCTTGTATGAATATCGCGCCGCCCAAATTACTTGAATTATTGTTGAAGGTAGTGTTGTGAATTGTGCCACCAGTGAGGAAGCTATAGATTGCGCCACCAATCGCACCTGTGTTGGTATCGAAGGTACTGCTGGCAATCGTGAGTGTTCCATTTGATGCAATTGCGCCGCCGGTAAACAATCCGTTCGCTTGATTACCTGTGAAAGTGCTGTCAGTCACGATGAGTGTACTGCCATTATCATTGTCAATCGCACCACCACCCGTTGCCGTCGTGTTATTGGTGAATGTGCTGCTAGTAACGGTAGCAAAGCCCTCAGAGAGATAAATAGCGCCACCCGCGTTATTGGTTGCGGTGTTCGTATCGAAGGTCGTATTCTCGATTATCAGTGTAGAAGCATCGTCGCTATAGATTGCGCCACCGTAAGTATCCGACGTATTGCCGTTCAGTGTACTATTTTGAACAGTCAAAATATTATTGTTAAGAATCGCGCCACCACCAAATAGTGAATCAGCGGCGAGACCGTTAGTTAATGTCACTGCGTCGATAGTCAAATTCCCACCACTATCGACATGAAGAATACGAAAATCGGGTGAACCAGCGTCACGAGTGATAAGCGCATTATTGCCATTAACTATGACTGTACTTGTGATAGACGGTAGACCATTTTCACCATTTAGAATGTTGTGAATTGCCGTCAATGTATAGGTTGCAGATGCCTGCAAATCAATCGTGCTATCGACACCATCTGCATTTGCCGCGTTAATAGCTTCAATCAACGAACAGTGGACATCATCACAAACCCCATCGTCGGTCATATCAGTTGTGTTGACAGTGTAATTAGGTCCAGCCTGAACAGCAAATGATGATACCGTGGTCAGTGCTGTGATGGTCTCACTAGCCGCATCTGTTTCAGGTATTGAATCAACAAATTCGGTATCCGTTCTTGTACCAATACTGTTGCCTGATGAGTTACTAGGCTGGATGATAATAGATGCGCTTGCCGTGCTATCTCGTGAGTTAGACGTATCATTGAATATGATATCGCTTGAAGCCGATGAATCTTCATTGCTAGGATACGTCCATTCATCTTCTGGCGATTGGCTAATGGTATTTATATTGTAACTCGATAGGGTGTCTGTAGTGACCGAGACAAATTGCTCATTGGGATTTAAGCTGAAAGATTCAGTTGTGCCATCTGCATCGGACAGGCTGAGACCCGTCACGCTATTTAATGACCAATTAAGGGTATCAGCACCAAGGTAAATCGTATTGGGAAGGGCAGATGCTATACCCGGATAATCATCTCCCATCAGTACAAGATACTCGCCCGGCTCAAATGTTAGCAAATCCGGTGTCAGTTGCGAGTCTTGCAATGGGTCGAAGGTATACCGTAGCATTTCAGTGCCATCTGGATTGTAGGCAATCAACAACCAATCGGTGAGGTCAGTAGCTGTTCCTATTTCACGGGGACTGGCATTGGTTATTTCGAACCAAGCTGATTCCAGCGTACTACTATTGCCGAGATAAATTTCGCTGATGACAATATCGTTGCGATCTGTATCGACAATAAAGACATTCGCCTCACTCCATGGGCTGAATGTTCCATCCTCGCGCACTGCTCGTACTCGCCAATAGTGGTAACCATCGGTGAAATTGGGTACTGCAACGTTATTATCCTGAATAGTGTCCATGAAGAGGGTATCCATAAACAAAGTGTCCATGAAGAGGGTATCCATAAACAAGGTGTCCATAAACAAGGTGTCCATAAACAAGGTGTCCATAAACAAGGTGTCCATGAAGAGAGTATCCATAAACAAAGTGTCCATGAAGAGAGTATCCATAAACAAGGTGTCCATGAAGAGAGTATCCATAAACAAAGTGTCCATGGAGAGGGTATCCATAAACAAAGTGTCCATGAAGAGAGTATCCATAAACAAAGTGTCCATGAAGAGGTTTTGAAGGAACTGTGTATCCATAAACAATACACCAACGAAATTGGCTGCGGTATCGAAGATGACTTCGTATTCAACCGCCCCGTCCACAGGTGTCCATTCCATCGTCAAAGAATTTGTCGTACACCACGCAACATCAGCGTTACTAGGTAGCGGCTGACATTCATCTGATGGTGGGAATAATGGGGTAGGCACAGCTGAATCAACTCGGAATTGCCAGACTCTACTCCATTCACCAACACTCGGCTGTGAGGCACGCACACGCCAGAAATAGCTACCATCTTCTAATAGTTCTGAACCTGATAGTTGGTGGATAATTATGTTCCCATTTGTGTCGTTGCTGACAAGCAGTGTTTGCAGAACCGAAGCCGCAAAATTGCTTGAATCTGCAATCTCTAACTCAAATGTGGTAACTCCTGCAACTTCTCCCCAACGAAATTCAACGTTACCAGTACGTAGAGCAATCCCATTCAAGGGTCTAATGAGTGTTGGAATACCCGTATCTATCATAAAGAGTGCATTGGTTTCACCACTCCACTGCCCCCAACCTGAACCCACGATATAACCACGCACACGCCATAAATAATTACCGACGGATAATACCCCTGTTTCGTATATAGTGTCTGTCTGTTCATGATCTAAAAAAGGTGTTGCAAAAGTCGGGTCGCTGGCTGTTGTAATTTGAATTTGATAAAAATCCGCCGTATCCTCTATCCATTCAAGCGTCACCTGATTACTGGTGATGGTTGTCGGAGGAAGCAACGGAATCGCTCCAAGACTTGCATTACCATAAATCGCCTGCAAACCTGTCACATCGTCAGTTTGTAGCACCTCGACTGTGCCATTATAGTCTGCATTCATCACAGCTAAGGTGGCATCGCCTTGATGTGATAAACCTATCGCATGACCAACTTCATGCCGCAATACCACACCGAAGTCTAATTGTGATACGACTTCGGTATCGGGCAAGCCGTCGCCGTCGGTATCTTCCATTACAGTCAGGGTTTCGCACCCCCACAGTTCATTGGTATCCAGAAGAATATCGCCAACACCCGTTGAATCCAGTTCCATAGGGTCGGGTCCCGGAAAATAAGCATGACCTAGTTCATTTTTGAAACCATCAATGGGAATAAAACCGATGCGAATATGACCAAAATTCCCTGCATCAGAATTGAAAGGGTCACCTGAATCAGTCTCTTGATACACAAATGTAATATTTGCCTCGGCACCCCATTCTGTGAAGACATCACGGGCATACTGGATGAGGTTACAAGTGTTATTCTGGACTTCGATTTCACTCCACGAAGTCGTGAGTACCCCATTGACTGGCTCACCTTCAATCACTGTAACATTACCCGGCATAAAGCTGTATGTGACGACACCGCCCGATGATGCAGGAGGGTTGTCAGGCTCGAATGGCGAGTCTTCACCCCATTTAGTACCGAATAGGCGATATTGCGCGGTTGGTTCGCTATAAGATGGAATCTGACCACCACCGTCAAATTGCAATGTTGCCCCATAAGCTGTGGTATAACAGGGTACTGCGGCATCGCGGTATGCTTGTCGTGCGGCATCTAGCTCCGTCTCGGATACAGATGAAGGGTTAGTCAGATATTGGGTAACGAGAACATCTAGCTCCGCCAACAAATCCGGAATTAAGGAATTGTCGCACGCGACAGGTTCATCGTCTCCACCAACGGGGGTAGAATTACTTCCATCTTGAACAGCAGCTATACCGCCAGCCACTACGAGTGAACGTCCCAGCGCCATTTCAATAGCCGCTATGCCAGCCACATGAGGTGCAGCAAGTGAGGTACCACTCATGTTTGTTAACCCATTTAGACCGATGGTTCGGATACTACGTCCCGGCGCATACAGGTCAACCCATGTGCCATAATTGCTAAAGCTGCTGCGACCTAAATCTGCATCAACTGATCCAACAGCAATCACAGATTCAATTGCTGCTGGGTAAACAGGTTGCGTTGAGCCACTGTTTCCGGCAGCCGCAATGACGACAACCCCACGTTCATCGGCATAGGCAATGGCATTCGCTAATAATGTCGATTGGCTAGTACCACCAAGGCTTAAGTTTATTATTTGTGTGCCATTATCAACCGCATAGATAAGGGCTTTTGCCACTCGCGAGTACGTGCCGATACCACTCGCGTCTAATACACGTAGCGGCATCACATCAACATGCGGTGCGACTCCGGCGATACCGATTGCATTATTCATATTGGCAGCTAAAACACCTGCCACCCCACAACCATGTCCGTATTCATCTGTGGGGTCTGCGTCATTGTCTACAAAGTCCCAACCGTTGTTTAACAAACGTCCTTGTAATTCTATATTTTCAAAGCATACACCACTGTCAATGACCGCAACGGTCACGCTGGCATCGGCAGGTAGCAAATGCCAGCCAAAATGGGCATTAACGGCTTCAAGATTCCATTGTGTGGGATAATCTGGGTCATTGGGGACTTCGAGTGCCATGATATAATAATCAGGTTCTGTTTCTTCTTCAATGAAGGGTGCTGGTGGGACAGAAGTAACTGTTGGAGGCAGTGAAATGACTGCCGTATTGACTGCCCGCAAGACGGACTCGACAGTTCCGCCGAAAGTTGCCGCATAGTCAACAAGAGTTGCGTTATCTGTCCCGATTTCAAACTGGATAACAACAGTATTTGGCACTTCTTGGTCTGGCAAGTCAATAAGAGGGATATTTTGTGTATCTATTGATATAGTTGTTTCATTCGCTGTTGCTTCACTTACTGAAGATGTATGATTTTTAATGATATCATTCTGTGGGGGAGATTGATTGTCTATATCCACTTGCTGTACATTAGTAGACTCATCTGCGAAGTCCAACACGGGTGGAGCAGTTGCAGCAATAATTTGCTGATTCTCATCTAACTGTGACAGACTGGCAAGAGTGGGTACTTCAATAGTGGGTGGGTTGGCACGCAATCCTAATAGTAAAAATGCTACACCCCATACAAAGATGAGCAACGTAGTTGCACTGATGCCAATTAATCGCGTGTGTTTCATCGGATTTTTCTACCCCACTGAATGTTATCCAACGATTCCCCTTTATGACGATAGATTAACATATGATGCCATTCAGTACGAATCTAAGTTAGAATCAGGTTGGATTTATCCAATTGTAAAGATAAACTTCACGAAAATTATATAATTTTACATAATCTCGTATAAAGAGTATAATATAAAACAAGGTTATAGTCCGATAATATTTCATTAATGTGTTGTAATGATTTTGTATAGGGTTAACGCTTTAGTAATTATCATTCATACATTTGGGGATATGGGGTCATAAGTCGTGTGCTACAAACTGTTCTATAGTAAGCATCAATTCATAATTAATGCAAACGTTGTGATGATACAAGCGGAAATGCAAACATCTCTAGTGTCTCGTTCCTCAAAATATAGCCATAAATCTTTAGACATGCAAATAACCGCATTATCTTATTCGCTACATCCCAAACAAGAAAGGTGTGTCCATGACTGATTCGAATCTTGATGGCAATCTAGTCTCTGCGGGTACAGTAGTAGATTATCGATACATAATCCTCAATCGTCTAGGTGGTGGGGGCATGGGCGATGTCTATGTCGCCTATGATCGTCTAGAAGATGACTATGTGGCGCTAAAATTAGTCAAATCTTCATTAGTTAAATCATCAACTCAGGTTGATACGACAGTCAAAACATCCAATATGCTAGATTCAAGGGACGTTACCTCCAACAATGGTGACACACCTCA
>JAUZRW010000122.1 GCA_030950085.1 Anaerolineae bacterium | reverse complement strand
CCTTTATACCTACCTGAGCAGTTACAAATTGCCAAAGAATTAGGATGTGAGATTATTCCTGTTCTTATTCATCCTGATAAAAGTTTGGTGAAACAATTCGGGGCATTACAATATGTCGATATGGCTCATGGATTAACCGTCGATAACGTGACTCTGCTTTTGAATTCTATCTTACGAGCCGAGCGTCGGCTAAATTCTGCCAAAAAACACCCAAAATCAAGAAGATTGAACCATCATCGTCGATTGTACAATCAGGAGATATCATCGGCAAAGCAGTCAATGCTTTAGGAAGTGGTTTATTTGATGAAGCTGTCATGCTACTGCGCCAAACAATAGCCAATGGATTCGAATCGCGCTTTTTTGATATTGATGCGCTTTTGTACGAGGCAGAAATTGCCTTAGAGCAGCAAACACGTCGCCGAGAAGCGGAACGTGAATATCACCACATAGTCCAAGTTTTCCAGTATTCCAATGCCCGTGAAATCGCGTGTAAGGGCTTTTTTGCTTTTAAGGCAGAGTATCCAGATTATGACCCAAAAGGATTAGGAAGCCTTTGTGAGGAATTTAATCCTAGCCTAGCAGGGCGAAAAAACGGTCATATCATTTCTCCTATCGAGGAACTACAGCGCAAAGCCTTATTGCCGATGTTGCTCTGGAAAAAAATACCTGCTGGAATCATATATCAAGAAAATATGAACCAGATGAGTCCCGAAAGTACCGCGACTCGTGTTGCAGTGGATACGTTCTTAATAAGCCAATTTCCGGTAACGAATGCCCAATTTGATGTTTTTCTGGATGACGCAAACGGCTATGATAACGACCAATGGTGGCGCTTTTCGCAACGAGCCATGGATTGGCATATCGCGCATCCAACAGCACTCAACTCACGTTTTCGGGGCAATGAGCGTCCGCGTGAGAATGCCAACTGGTATGAGGCGATGGCATTTTGTCACTGGCTGAGTCATATTTCTGGCGTACAAATCACATTATCGACACTGGAAATGTGGCAACGTGCCGCATTAGGAGATTCTGATTTCACCTATCCTTGGGGGAATTATTATCATCACGAGTGTTGCAATACCCGCGAAAGCAACCTAAAAATGACAACGAATGTGAATCGTTACAGCGAAGGGTGCAGTTCATTTGGTGTCTATGATATGGCTGGTAATGTTTGGGAATGGTGCTTAGATACACAACCGCCTGATGAAGAAAGTCCGGACTATAAACGCGCTGTGATTGGCGGCTCATATGTCAGCCCATTTGACCGCGCACAGGCTTCTTTCCGTTATTTCTTGAACCCTGAAGTACGCTATTCATCCATTGGCTTTCGTTTAGTGGCTTTGTTCCCAGATAATCATCAACATCAATAAAATATAGGAGTTACGCGCTTATGACAATTCCACAAGATAAAAACACAAAAAAAGCGGAATCATCTGCCGATAACCGAGCGATGAAAATTGATGTTGGACATCTATCGGTGACGGGGCATGTGGTTTTTGCTGGGCGCGATGGTCAGGTCAATGTGAATACCGGTGGCGATGTCGCCCAATCGAACACAACCACGCTGTCCATTGGTGGCGTAGAGACAAATCGTCAGGCATACGATAGCTTGATTGCTTCTATCCGTAGCGCCCAGCAAATTTTGGATGAAGTTGAGATTGACCCCGATGAAAAAGAAGCTGCCCAGCGCGATATGAATGATGTTGAAGAGCAACTGACAGCATCTCAAAAACCGAACGCTTATATTCTGCGACGAGCCGCAAATGCACTTTATAAACTCAGTCCGGCGATTGCGGGCGCGGTTGTCTCAATTTTTTCCGAGCCATTAGTGGGGCAAATTGTAGCAGGTTTGGGTGGATTGGCGCTTCAATTCTCCGATGTTTTGATGAATATCAAATCTTCTCAAACCAACAAATGAGGGCTTTAGATGAATTTTGAATCAGTAGGGCAATGGCGCAAATATGTGATTAAAAATTGGGGACTTCTGAAAAAAGGCTCTGATTCCCTCCCCCTTAAATCTGCTTATGAACGTTTGATTGCGATTGCCCTGCTCCCGACAATGCCCAAAAATGTGACCTCCTTGCGTCGTTTGCTCCGCAATTTGAATACGATGCGCTATGGAAAAGCGATTCGTGACCGTTTGAAGTCGATTTATGCCGACCAGAATTTTAATCGCACGCTTGAAAACTTGATTTCTGTGCATCTGGATACAGAGTTCTTGAGCCAAGAAGAACGTGAAGGTTTGGATTGGATGCTCGTGACGACAAGTGCATTGGCGGGCATTAGTTTAGCAAATCCTGAATCACAAACATTTGTCAAGACGATTTTAGAAGATTTGAATCAAAAACGTCATATGACATCGGCTGTGCGCGTGCAAGCTGGGATGATTTCTGCTGGGCAAAATGTTGTCTTTGCTGGGCAAGATGTCAATATCGTCAATCACTATTATCAGGGTGACAAGACACGTCTCAAATCTTACCTAGCCATGGTTCGCTCAGAATGGAACATCCCTGTAAGTAGTATTCTGCCGGGCTTCACACATCAGAATGAGGCAACATTGCTACTGCATAAATTGTATACCCCCGTTGATATTTGGACAGATGGCAATTCTGACACGACGATTGAGGAACAGATGCAACGGCAATTTCGTGAAATTGAACAAGACATGAGCGATTTGCGCCAATCTGCCCAAGAAATAATAGCGA
>JAUZRW010000121.1 GCA_030950085.1 Anaerolineae bacterium | reverse complement strand
CATTCGATGATTTCATCTGGCTCACGACGCGGGCGACTTGTCCCCCTATGTCCTTTTTTCGCACCGCGTTTGGCTTTCTTCTGCCCGTTACGATTCACTTTCTATTCTTGACTCGGCGGCACGGATGAATTCTTCGACGTTTTCACAGGCTTGATACCTAAAGCCCGTTTCAACTCTCCCATCTGCCGTTCCAGTGTTTCAAGGCGCTTTTCTAGTAGCAAATAGTCGTCAATAAGCCTTTCTTTATTCAGTTGTTCCAGTTCTTCTCGTTTTGTCAGCATGACTTTAGTATACTTCTTTTATTCACTTTCGCTCTCCACAATCTCATGGATAGCTGAATAGATACTAGTTGCTTTCCAAAAAGCCATTTAATTAGGTCACTAGAGTTCTCTGAAGCTCAATTTGCATTGATTTTTCATTGAGAAACCATATGCGATAACCCTACCCTTGCCTGCTGATAAGTCCATGTTTTTCTTGCGTTGGTGTATAGTTTGCTAGGGTAATTGTCTCAATTGTTGCCGCAGTGTCTGATTAACACTCAATGTTAGGCGGTAATAGTGCTTGCCCTGATTTTTCTGTATCTGTGCTGGAGATTGTCCAATCTTCAACTGCCCGCCGGAATAGCGACATTTTTTCAGGCGGAGAATCCCAATATGGCGCAGTCGGATTTCACCCTCTGGTTTGGTCAATTCTTCAAGCAGGATGTCTAATAGCAAATCCATTGCCAGCGAAACGTCTTCACGGGTGAGAGGGCGGCGAGAGTGCTTGCTACGGCATGCAATTTCATAGATCAGTTGGGTGGTATTCATGTCATTGCTTATTTATCTGTGCGAGTTGTTCTTGGGTGCATAGCGGCGCGACCATTGCGACTGGTAAAGTGGACGTTTTGTCGGGCGAAGTATGTTCAATTTTCACCTTATCAGTTCTACGGCGAATGACACGGGCGCGGCGTTTACTGGCAGATTGGACTGCGCGTTGGACATCGTGGCGTTCGTAGATGCGAGTCAGGCGCGACAGAACAATGATATAGGTGGCAAATTCACTGGTGACATAACGCCCAAAAATGGTGCAATTGCCCTGCGGCGGACGAATAATCTCATCAGGTGTGAGCAATGTGCGTCCGCGCTTGTACGCATCGCCTGCTTTTTTCGTGCCACTCTTTTGGGTAGCTGTTCCGGTGACGCGGTTATAATGTTCGGCAGTCCGTTGGTCACAGCCGCCGAAGACAATCTGAAATGCCATACCCGCGAGTAAGGTTTCTGTCCCATTGCGCCCGTAAATTTGTTCCAGTTGTCCCAGTGTCTGTGCCGCAATGAGAAAGGCAATGCGCCGTTTACGAACCAGATTGGCAAATTGGACAATGGCAGATAAATCACCCAATGCTGGAAATTCGTCAATCACAAATCGTACTGGAACGGGCAAAATACCATCGGGTGTCCGTTCGCCAATGGTATCGAGATCGAGGAGTAGGCGTGTCAGCACCGCGCCAAGATAGGGCGCAATCACGCGCCGATGTTTGCCGGGGCAGGCTAAAATAACAATCGTGGGCTGCTTAGGATTTATCAAAGAAGCTGCACCAAAATCGCTGGATTGGGTACTCTCACAGACGGTTTCATCTGCCCAGCCGCTCAGACTGGTACTGAGGGTCGCCACAATGTTATTGGCAAGTTTGTATAATTACCCCCGATAGGAATCGAACCTACGCCTTTGGCTCCGGAGGCCAACGCTCTATCCGCTGAGCTACGGGGGTTAATAATCGTTACTATAGCAGAATTCGTAGTGATTCACAAGTCTGGGCTGTCTTGTAATAGGTCTAATTGTTCCTGTGCAATTGAGTTATAGGGCGCTTGTGACAAAATAAACGCGAAAGCTGTTCTGGCTCTATTTATTTGATTTGTTTCCAGATAAGAGAATGCAACATCTAGCCATGGTTGAATCGTTTGCCCACCGTGTCCCGGCGGATATCCTGATGGCAAAATATCGAATACTGATGGACGACCATAGAGTACCGTCGTAAATTGCGGTGGATTGCTTCGCAAGGGTAAAGCGCCTGCCCGTAAGTTCCGTGCCGTTTCTGGATCTTCTGCAAATGAAGCAAGAACCACATTTGGATATTCATAACGTGTGCCTAATACTAAACCCACTAGAGCATCTTGTTCAGCTTGATTTGGATTATTTTCGATAGTTGTTCGGGCGCGAGAAACAAAATAATCGCCGTGATAAGGATTCAGTTCGATGGCTTGCGAAAATGCCTCATATGCAGTCTCTGGGTCATTCTCGATAGATAGGGCATATTCACCCACAACCCACCACTCTGCTGCCGATTGTGGCATATCTGGCACAAGGTTAGTCAAACGCGATGGGTCGTGAACTGCATAAACGCGATACTGGATTTCGATAGATTGTTGCTGTAAATAAAGTTCAACTGCGTGTTGCCGAAGAGATGTTGCAGCCCAATATTCGGACACGGGAAGCCAAATAGATGCTTGTAAGGCAATACTCTGACGATAGGCTTCAATAATTAAATCATCAGGTGCTAAGTCGTAACTTTCAGCAATTCGCCCCCAATTGAACCATGCCGCAACTGAACGTCCATTAATTGTATTGGCACGTTCAAGGTGGCTGAGTGCAATTTCAGGATTATCGCGCTCTTCTTCTAATAGCGCGAGATTAATCCATCCTGTTGTCCATGTGGGTTCAAGTTCCAGCGCATTTTCATAAGCTGCAATAGCCTCGTCTACTGTCCCTGATTGCCCGATAATATAAGTTTCATGAAGATTGTATAATCGTAAGTTGGGGTCGAGTTTTTGTGCCTCATGAATGGCTGCAAGGGCTGTTTCTGGAGACTCCATTTGCCAACTATCGAAATATGAGCCACTCGCTCTGTCAAGTGGAATAAAGGCGATTCCGTAGCCGATGATTAGAATAAAGGCGATGATTGCGGGTAATACCTGCCCCTTTGGTGCTTGCACAATACGACTGCGCGGATGGGGGATAATTGCATAAGCGACTAAGGCGAGTATCATCAGGACAATCGGTGTAATCGAGAAAACATCAACCATACTATGTACAGCAAGCCCCACTAAGGCTGATACTATAATTTCAATACGGCGACGATGCCCACGATTGGACGTGTTTTGCCAATTATCCCATGTTGCCTTTGCAAATAACACCAATATCCCTATTCCAACAGCAATACCGAGTAATCCTAATTCGGCACTGGTATTCAGATAAAGATTGTGTGCCGATGCAAGTTTATCTTGTGCAATTTCTGGATTGCGGTATTCACGAAATGTGCGCCCGAACAGCCCAACACCGACACCTGTTATTGGATTGTCAAGCGATATGGATACGGCACTGCGATACATATCTAAACGCCCACTGTCAGAATTGCCTTTTGCTAGGGGTAATGTGACAAAAACAAAGCCGACTAGCAATATGCCAACAGCAATTGCACTCCCAATAGCTAACCACATGCGCGAAATATGTTTTGTGAGTGGGGGGTATTGCAATAAGCGAATGACTGCAAAACTACCCGTTGCTGCCATCAGAGATAGCAATCCACCCCGCGATGAGGTGAGAATGACGACAATCAAGAGCAAAAAACTCATGAACAAAAGAACAAAACGGTAATCTCGTTGTCGGGTTGTGAATGCCCACCCTGCCGTGACAATGACCAGTGGGGCAGTGTATCCTGCTTGCAGCGTACTAATACCCAGCGCAAGCGATAATCGTGGAATTTGTGCGAGTGTCGGGAATCGTCCAACTGCTATCCAGCCGATGCTTGTACTCGGTGTAATACCCAGCCCAAAAAACCATGAAGCAAGTTCAATACTAGCGAGTAGTAAGACGATGGCAGCCATGAAAAACAGAATCTCCATGACTACGCGCTGATACCCACGCTGAATGAGATTCACAATGATGAAACATAAGATAACATGGCTCAACAGTAACCAAATATTTTCGAGTGCCATACGAGTATCCACAGCAAAAATCGCAGTGATAAACCAGACTATCACCGACGCATAAATCGCAATATTGAGGGGAGTTGGTGGTAGCCCTTGTTTTTTACGTATGCGCCCGATAAGCCATCCACCCAACAAGAGGGTAACAATCACATGATGCACAATCCGTATCAAAGGAATTGTCGCATAATATGTACCACCCCCAATAAATGTAAAATACAAGGCAAGCAGTAAATAAGCGAGTCGGCTACGGCGCATAACTTTCCTTACTGGCTAATGTGAATCTGTGTTATTATGATGCGCTGATTGCAGAATGTAAAGAAGTGCTATGCGACTTATCTGGATATTGTTGATGATGATGTTATTGGCATCGTGTCAATCTATAGCAGGAAATGAAGAAGAAATTGCATATGAAACTGAACTAGAGGCTTTTGGCACAGAAGCAGCATTTTTGCGTGACCTAATGCAAAGTGACCGAACGGCAATCGCAGCAACCGTCCAAGTTGGCGGAACACAGGTTGCAGCATTCATCGAGTATAATATTCAACTCGCTGCAACTATCCAATCTGGGATAACGCCTACAGCAACGCTCGGCTCATTTGACATAACATCAGGGGGGGCAATGTCAGTCGATATGTTTGATTTATCGAGTGGCGAAATGCGCTTTGTTCAAGTGGGGACAACCAATCAAATAAATCCTGATGACCGTTGCTTTGTGTCGCGCCAGAATTTTTTCGATAATGATATGACGTTTGTAATTTATATGACAGCCCTCGCACTCAATTTACAGGCAGGTACTGTTATGCGTGTTGATTGGCAATATGGGGGGGAAGTGGTGTATTCTAATGCTTGGACAGCGCCACAATCATTGGATGGTCAATGTATTGCGTTAGAGCTACGCCCCTCTAATGCACCATTTTTGCCGGGAAATTGGACTGCAACGATGTTTATCAACGGGGAAGCAATAGACCCTGCACCATTTACCATTATCCAAGATTAGGTGTTGATGGTAAGATTGTCACTTGAGACTCATCACTAAGGGGTTATTTGTGTCAAAGCACATTCGTATCGGTATATTCTTATTTATATTGTTAGCTGCTGTGATGGCGACATCATGGGTAACGGCACAATCCGATACTGGACAAGTAAACGGTAATCTTGTTATTCCGGGCAGTATCTTTGTACGTGGTGGACCCGGTGAGCAATTTGTTCCGGTAGGTGCGCTATATGAAGGTGATGTTGTTACCCCTATTAATCGTAGTGCCGATGGTCTCTGGATTCTCGTTCCCTATAATCGCAGCTTTGGTTGGATTCAGCGTAATCTTATCCGTTGGGAAAATGAAGCGGTGCTTGATTTATTACCGTTTCTTGAAGCAAATGTCACGCCGACACCGATTATGGGTACTCGTGCGCCTGTGTTATTGCCAACGTTTACACCAGAGGGCAATTATGTTCGCTTAGTTGATGCCGAAAGTGCTTATTTGCGTGCGGGTCCGGGACGAACTTATCTGCGCTTAGGGCAACTTTTACCAGATGAACAAGTAGAACCCGTTTCACGCAATGAAGATGGTAGCTGGATTCTGATTCGCTATGTGGATGCGATAGAAGGTAGCGAAAACATTGCGTGGATTGCCCGTTCGCTTGTATCGTGGGAGGATGAGGCGCTATTAGATGAACTGCCAATAATTGATGACGATGATTTAACGCCGACTTTGACCTTTACGCCAAGTAATACCCCTGAACCAACGGATACTGCAACCGTAACAGATATACCAACAGATACACCGGTGCCAAGTGAAACGTCAACAGATACACCGGTGCCAAGTGAAACGTCAACAGATACACCGGTGCCAAGTGAAACATCAACAGATACACCGGTGCCAAGTGAAACATCAACAGATACACCGGTGCCAAGTGAAACGTCAACAGATACACCGGTGCCAAGTGAAACGTCAACAGATACACCGGTGCCAAGTGAAACGTCAACAGATACACC
>JAUZRW010000120.1 GCA_030950085.1 Anaerolineae bacterium | reverse complement strand
CTTCGGTATCATTGAGGCGCGAGTTTTCTTGTAGGGTGATTCCGGTTAAATTTTGCCCCCATGCCGAGAGTGTGTCATTGAAGCCCTGATAAAATATCGCAATATCGGGTACATTGCCTTGTGTGAGTTGCAACTGAAACCAGATAGCATCTTGTGTACTGACATAGCCTGTTTGCCCGAAGTTGGTCACAATTTGCGGTATTCCATTTTCATTGAGCAAGCGTGCTAGATGACTCGGAATTGTGTAAGCATCTCGCGCCCCTTCACCCCAAACGGTACTACCGCCAAAAACGAAAATGCTTTGCGAGTCATTAGTCTCATAATTCGGCGTGAAGCGAATGCCGTTGCTGTCGATATTGATGTAATTGCCCTGAAATTCATCGACAACCCAATACGTATAGGGCGACCATCGCACGCGAGTTTGTGCTTGTTCTTGCCAGAAATCTTGTGCGGATGGCATTGGTTGTCCATCATCGTAAAATGCCAATTCACGATAATCGAGTCCGCCGCGTAAGGTATCATCAATGCCGCTAATTTGAATCAACAAACTATTCAGCGCGAATAAACTGCCGAGTATCACCATGCTGATAACCAATAATCCCGTTGCCATCCACAAATTGCGTGTGCGCGAGAGCCAATCAACGAATCTCTGCCGATTGACTGTGAATATAATGCCTATCAGCAGAAGTGACCAGCACACCATCAGTAATTTTGCCGGATTGGTAATTGAAGGCGCGATATTTTTCAGTAGGGGAAAGGCGATTAGGTTGATTTCTAGCAGAATGAAGATGATGCTAATACTTACCCATTTCTTGGATAGAATCGCCACTATTTTTTGTGATATGGGGAGTAATTTTTCGGGCGTTATGCGAAATAATTGAATTGTGGCAAATAGCATCAATAGTGTGAGAATACCAAATCCGATAATAATTGCCCATCGAAACTGCTCAAATGTGGGGTTAGGCGAGGATGGCGAAAGTAAAAACCCTATCCAAGTGAGGATTGTCGGAATCAGCGCGACAAAGGCAAATCCGAAGGCGCTACGAGCAAGGGTTTCTGCGGCTGTTTCTGATTTTGGTGAATCACTCATGCTTGTTTGGTTGCAATAATACTGAACATCATAGCCATTGTAGGCTTATCATCGGGCAGATAAAAGCGCCGTTCTACGTTTTTCATCTCAGGGAAGCGTTGCCAGCCATTGTTGTAAGGATACTCTTTGAAGTGCTTGAGTGTGAGACCTGATTCGAGTAGTGCGCCTAAAATATCGCCAATGCCCCAAGAAAATTCATGTGCTTTATAGGGATTCTTGAATTTGCCTTCGTAGTCGTCGCCAACATAATCTCCAACACCGCCATCCGTGATACACTTGCCGCCCATATAATCATATTGCAGTGACCAGTCAATTTCGTACATATTTATCAGGGGATGAAATTCAATCATGACGAAACGTCCGCCGCGTTTTAGTGATTTGGCGATACCTCGCGCCCATTGTTGCACATCCGCAATCCAGCCGACTGCACCATATGATGTAAAGACCACATCAAAAGGTGTTTCATTTTGCTCGAACCACTCAAAAATATCACTACGAACAAATGTTGCTGGAATATTCGCCTCTTTCGATAGTTTACGTGCAGACTCAATTGCATAATCGCTGATGTCGATTCCGGTCACATCACCGCCGCAGAACTTCGCTATGCTGACGGTATCTTGTCCATCATTGCATTGTAAATGAACGACGCGCTGACCTGTCAAATCGCCCAAAAGCTGCATATCGTCAGGGTGTAGATTATTCCACCCCTTTTGATAACGCGCTATCAAATCCGGCTTATGACTATGATGCTGCTCTGTCGCCGCATTCCAAGATTTGCGGTTGTCTTGGTGATAGTCGTTTGTTGGCATTAATATCCTTTAGCTATGAGTTTCTTAATTACATGGTCGCCTAGTTGTCTGGTGATTTTTTTAGTACCCGTTGAGTTTAGCAAATCCACTCCTAGTTCAAGCTCAAAAATTATTTTTCGTAACATTGCCTTAGTATTATCTGCATCTCGCCCTGTATCGATATGAAACACTTTTATAGTTTTGCTCCTGTATTTTCTGACAAGATATCGTCCCGATGATAACTCAACTTCAACTTGTTCAACGATTTGTTCAGCATCTTTAGAGTGTGAACTCATAGCGGTTCGGTCATTTTCCATAGTGATATTATCCATAATCCTCAAAACTATCTGCTGGTCATTTTCACTGTAACTGCCAAAATTACGCGGTAGTTGCTCGTAGTCGATATGAATACCCCAACGCCCAATGCGAAATGTATGCTGATAGACCGCTTCAAAATCGAAAATGAGGCTATCTTCGCCAGCTAAGGGAATTGCTATTTTGGATGGCAGTGCTTGATTGACATCACGGATATAGACACGCATCTCATCAGGGAAACCAGCGCGACAATCGGTTAATGCAATATAGTAAGGATGCGAATCATCGCCATATGGATACGGTGTGATATGAGGTAGTGTCGATGCACTCTGATGAAGATAATCCAGTTCAATCAATGATGTGCCACTACGAATCGCTTCCAGTCGATTTTTACGATAACCATCTTCACCTCTTCCGCCGCGTTTATTGCTTGCCGATAGTAATTCGATGCGTGTAACAGGTCTGCCTTCAATTTCATGGTCACGCACTTCGTAAATCACCGCCGATAGAATCGTGATTTCTTCTTCCAAAAAAGGGTTAATTGCTATTACACGAACAGGAGCATTATTGCCCTCAAGTTCAATATGTGAATCAGAAATACTCGTCCTATAAACTGATACATCAGGTCGTGGGCTTCGGGTTTTTTCTCTTGGCTGGGGTATTCTCGGTGGTTCTTCTGATTGACTGTCTTCTGTCCAAATTTGGAGAGATTGTTCGGGACGTGCGACGTAGTTCATTGGCAGATTATTGTTGAGATAATCAATTATGTGACCAATGTGACTCGCGTGTATAGCTGTCCAAATAGTCGGATTATGTTTTGTAGGATTTTGCGCCAGACTATGCAAATGAGCGTTAATGCCCTTATATGGATTGTCGAGTGTTCGTTTGACCATGAGATTACATCCTAAAATTGCCGTATCGGGGTGTGCCGTTCTTCACCCAACACTCATTATACGACAACCTGATGCCAATGGTGAGTGCCTGCCGTGTATCACGGGGGTCAATTAAGCCGTCATCCCAGATTCGTGCTGTGCCATAATAAGGGTCTGATTGCTCCTCGAACATCATGCGGACACCGGTTTTCATCATGTCGATGTGTTCCATGTTGGCTTCGATGCCTTTGCGCTTCATACTCGCTTCTTGGATAATGCCCAAGACTCCAGCAGCCTGTTCTGCACCCATCACGGCGGTTTTACTGGTCGCCCATGCGAAAATCAAGCGTGGGTCATAGGGTCGC
>JAUZRW010000012.1 GCA_030950085.1 Anaerolineae bacterium | reverse complement strand
TCGGATTGGGGCGCTGAACTTTACGCCAACCTCATCTCCATCCTTGAAACGGCTCGCCGTCAGGGGCAGTCTATCTTTGAAACACTCAAGATGATTTTTGCACCACAGCCTGATTTCTCATGGATAGCTGAATAGATACGTCACAGGTTCGTAGGCAGGTGAACTGTTACATGTATTTTCGCGTTATAAATCATCAGACGACACAGGGGATATTTTTTCCATGCAAAATCGAGTTTGGATACTTGTGCTTGTTTTATTGCTACTTGTCTTTGCTGTGTCCGCACAAGAGACTTCAACACAAACGACTGTGGGTCCCATGACAGTCACCCATGATGACACATGGCATATTTTAGCCGGACCCGCCGATACTATCATCATGGCAGAATTTGACCCCACACAAATTACAGCCGAAAATCCGATGCCAGATGATGCCATCATTATTCAGTTACGCTTATTCGGGCTGAATCGCATCGCCGGACTGCTTGATGATGATATCACTGCCTTCAACATTGCAGGGGGGTTAATAGCCAACGACCCTGCATCGGCTGGTGACATATCCGATATCATTGAAATCGAATCAGCAATTTACACCTATGCACGAGTCGATGTCACCAATGAGACGTTGGCATCTTATGTTTATGTGGCTATCTTCAACGATGTGACCTTTGGCATCATCACCACCAGTTCAGCAGGTGGATTAGATATATTGAATAACTCTGAAAATCGTGTGCTGGCGTTGCTCGATACCCTGATACTCAATATTGAAACCCCCTTCCCAGAAGAAGCATTTACACGCTATGAGCCTTTTCCGCGCAGTTTAACATCAGAAGGTTTCCCGATGCTCGGTAGCCCTGATGCGGCGGTATCGGTTCGCATTATCAGCAGCTTTGATTGCGATGATTGCCGCTTATTCCACGATGAGTTTTTCCCGATACTGTTTACACGTATGAATCTTGGTGAAATTAATATTGTCTTTATACCGATTTATGGAACAGGGGCGATTCCACTAGGCGATAGTGCAGCGCGGGCATCGCTTTGTGTCGGGGTAGAAAATTTCTGGGCATTTCATGATATCTTGTACTTATGGCAAGATTTCGAGAACTTCGCCTTCGTTTATGAACGTTTGCAATCCGGCGCGGCAAATACAATTGCTATCCCACCCACCACATTTGATGACTGTTATACGAGCAATGCGACCAATGCCGTGCTTGAAGCGGCTCGCCAAGAGACATTTGCTATACTCGGTCAACAGTGGCGTACCCCAACGGTGACGGTCAATGGCTTACCCGTTGAACAACTCACGATTGAAGATTTACTGGCAGCGATTGATGGGGCCTTGGATGCACAAGGGCAATAGCCCCTTTCGGGGTTTCACCGCGCCTCACACAAAATTGCAAAGTGAGACGATGTTAGAGGGTTATCAGAGATAGTTTGTTAAACAAGAAGATATCGATTATGACCGATTCACGACCTGTCATCGAAATTCAAAATTTGGCAAAGGCATTTGGCTACTTGCCGGTCCTAAAAAAAATTAACCTCACTATTCAGCGTGGGCAATTTGTCGCCTTACTGGGTCCCAATGGAAGCGGAAAATCAACCTTGCTGCGGCTAATCTGTGGACTCAGCAAACCGACAGTCGGCACGATTAGCGTGGGAGGATGGTCAATACCGGGCGAGGCAGAGGCTATTCGCGCCCAAATCGGCTTCGTCAGTCATAAGGCTCTGCTTTATAACAACTTAACCGCCCAAGAAAACTTGGCATTTTACACCCGTTTGTATCATTTACAAAATAGCGCATCAAGAATTGACCTTCTGCTAGGACAGGTTGGTTTGAGCAAACGCGCTCATAGCTTGGTGCGAACGTTTTCGCGTGGGATGCAACAACGTTTGAGCATCGCCCGTGCGCTCTTACATGAACCACACGTCTTATTATTCGACGAACCATTTACTGGTTTAGACCAAGATGCGGCGGTTGTACTCGATAATTTATTGCTTGAGGCATATGCAGAGGGACATACCATCTTGATGACAACTCATCAACTCGAACGGGCAGCGCGATTGGCAAATCGCATTGTGATATTGAGTCGCGGTACGATTGCTTACGATAGTACAGACCCACTAGATGCGCTACAGTTGTCAACCTTGTATGCTGAAAAAACAGGAGCTGCAAACGCCCGATGAATACACCGTTTTTCAGCGTGGTCATGGCGATTATTCGCAAAGATTTACAAGCCGAACTCCGCAGCCGCGAATTAGTTGCGACGATGCTACTATTTGCCTTGTTGAGCGTTCTTGCATTTAGCTTCGCCCTAGAACTTGACCGCCTCGCCCGTGAAGAAGTCGTCAGTGGTGTTTTGTGGGTAACAGTGATATTTGCAAGTCTTCTTGGCTTGAACCGTAGCATGTCAATCGAACGCGAAAATGACAGTATTGATGCCATGTTGCTCACACCGATTCCTCGTAGCGCGATTTTTGTGGGCAAGTTAGTTGGGAATTACCTATTTACAGCCACCGTGGGGATTGCCCTACTGCCCCTGATGACGATTCTTTACAATATCAACATGCTCAATCTCTGGGTGATTGCGACACTGCTCCTAGGCACATTAGGCATTTGTATCACTGGCACACTTTTAGCAGCAATGACTGTTCAAACTCGCGCCCGTGAGGCTTTATTACCGATTGTGATGCTGCCAGTGGTTTTGCCGATTCTACTCGCGGCGGTGAAGGCAACAACTGGTATCATCAATAATGCCCCTGTATCGGACTGGCAAACATGGCCCCAAGTGCTGCTGATTGTTGATATCATTTATCTGGTCTTATGTTTGTTGATGTTCTCGTATGTCATCGAGGAGTAAGACAAGCCATAACACTGACAATTGCCATGAAAAAACACGTCACTTATCACATGTGGTAGCTGATGACAGTTGATTACAATAACGTTATTGCAAAGTATTTAGAACAATAAGCCCCTTTCGGGGTTTTACTGCGCCTCACACAAAATAACGTTGTGAGACGAGTTGTTAGGGCATTATCGCCAATAGTTTGTTAAACAAGCGTTATCAGGAGTGAGAAATGAGTAAAAAACGCCATAGTCGCAAAAAACAAGAAAAAAAGCAGCAAAATCGGCTTGTCATCGGTGTTGCACTACTTGTATTGTTTGTGCTGATTGCTGCCGTATGGGTAATTAATCGCAGTGGTGGCTTAGGCAGTATTGCCTTCCGCGATATTCATGGCATCAGCTTTACGCCAGATGATGAACTCTATGTTGCGACACACGACGGGCTGCGAGTCTATGGTGACGAATGGGCTGTACCTGATGTACCTGTTAATGATTATATGGGTTATAGTGGCACACAAGATGGCTTTTTCAGTAGTGGGCATCCAGGACCGCAATCTCCTTTAATAAATCCATTAGGCTTGATACACAGCACAGATTTTGGGGCAAGTATCAATACGATTAATTTTTCTGGTGAAAGTGATTTTCATGCCATGTCAGCCAGTTATCGTGGTGATACGGTTTATGTGTTCAATGTTATGCCAAACAGCGTGATGAGTACCGGATTATATTATAGTTTGGATGGTGGGCAAATATGGGAGGCAAGCGCCGCCAGTGGCTTAACCAGCAACCCAATGTCTATCGCTGTTCATCCAGATGAACCGAATATAGTCGCTATTGCAACACAAAACGGGATGTATCTCTCAACAGATTTTGGCGCTACATTCCAGATGATTGACGATGCACCGGCTACTGCGGCGGAGTTTGACACGCAAGATGGCGACAAACTCTACTTCGGCTCTCAAAGTCTCTATAACTATAGTTTGGCTGATAATACAACAACGACACTATCCATACCCTCCATCACGGGTGATGAACGGCTGTTGTACATTGCGATTAGCCCTCGTGAGGGCTATGTCGCTATCGCCACGAACCAACGCAATATCTATCGGTCAAGTGGCACAGGCTGGATGCAAATTGTGACTCAGGCAAGCAGTTCATAGAAAGCAGATAATCACCCATTTCAATCTGAGTGAATTTGCTTATAATTCTGTAGAAATTTGTAGATTTTAGAGAGATTTTCTCATGGCTACTTTTGCAGTCGATAAAACAAAAAATACTATCCGGCTCACAGCAATGCCCAAGGTGTTGCAGGGGCTAACGGTAATTACTGTTCTCGGACTCATAGTGACTCTATATTTAGGTTACTTCAATGCTGGTACAGATATTCAACAAGGTGAGATTCAGCGCATTTTCTATATTCATATGCCAACATTTTTTGGGGCATTTACAGCATTTGGGGCGACTGTCTTAGGGGGTATGCTCTATCTGGCAAAGCGCGATGATAAATGGGACAGACTCGCTGTCGCCGGAGTTGAGGTTGGTTTGGCATTAGCCCTCATCAACCTGATTACGGGGTCTATCTGGGCGCGTCCGATTTGGAATACATGGTGGACATGGGATCCACGCCTGACATCGGCTGCAATTATGGCACTGACCTATGCAGCTTATCTGATGCTGCGCTCTGGGATTGATAATCTGCAAACGCGCCGTCGCTTTGCTTCAGTCTATGGTATTTTGGCATTTAGCACCGTTATTCTAACACTCGTGATTATCCGTATCCGCCCTGATACGATTCATCCCGTGGTCATAGGCGCTAGTCCACAAAATGCACAGGGAAGTTTTGAGGCGACTCGTGGTGTCGTTCTCGCATTGCTACCGAGTCTGCTATTTTACAGCACGATTGTCCCCATTACTCTGATGTGGTATCGCATTCGGCTAGAAAATATGCTGGATGTCCTTGAACAAAAGAAAATCGCTTTACTGAGCGAAGGATAAGGTGATGCAAAAACTCTGGATTAGTGCGATGCTCGTTCTTGTGCTGTTAGTCGCAACAATTGCTTTACAAGCACAAGAAGATGAAGAGGAATTACCAGAAATCCCCTATTTTTGGGCGAGTTCGGGTTTTAATGTGCCTATTCTGGAACTTGAGGGATGGGATAATCAACATACAGAAGATGATGCGATATATGTCAACGCAGATTTGAATGCGCGGATTGTCGTCACGATGGTTCGCACATTGGATGATGAGGAGGCAATCCAAACAGCGACTAATGCCCTCACTGATAGCCCATTAACTGAACCTCTGGTGGATAGCCGTATCGGACTTGCCACTGGCACATGGACGCAACAATTATTTTCTGTCGATGATATCAGTATTTCGTCATTTGCATTAGTACGGGGCGCTGGAACATTCGTCGTGATGCTGCTTGAAGATAATCCCAATTATGATGTCCACCAAGTTGCGGTACGCTCTCCGATACTTGGCACAACAGATGATGGTGATGTACAAACTGATTTCGTGGGCGGTGTGAATTTAGCCCTTGAAACATTTTTGGGTGAGGATACTAACTTCACCCTGACAAACAGTATTGATTTAACAGCACTAGGTCTCGCATCGGTGCAAAGTCAATATAGCACAGATGCAGGTGATGATTTGACGGTCTTTGCCCAAGAATTAGGTGGCATTACCTACGCGACCATCACAAACACGGATGCCGAAACAGCGACTCGTCTTGGCGAAGCAATCGAAACCGTATTTCTCGGATTTTTCATCACCCCGAATAATAGCAATTTTCTCTATCTGGGGTTAACAATGGTAGCACTCATCTTTAGCGTATTAATCGGCAGCATGTGGTTACGCTATCGCAATGTGCAAAAAGATATGGCACTGGTTGAGGAATTATCGGCGAAAGAGTAATATCAAACATCGGTGGGCGTATTGCCATACGCCCCTACGATAATTTTCGCATAATGAGAACCCGAATCCCAAAAATGCGGACTAAGATTGTCGGCGACAGTTTGAGTTTCAAAAAAGTGGGAGCTTCCCACCAAGAAATGGTTTCATAGCCAAAGCGTTGATAATAGGCTTCCATCTTTGAGGCACAGAGCAAATATAAGGGAAATCCTGCCTGTGCCTCAAGTTCTGAGATGAGACGCGCCGCTACTCCCTTGCCACGATATTTGGGGAATGTGACAAGACTCCCCAATTCATTGCAGCCCGGATAGTGTTTGACCTGCCCGATTCCGACAATTTTGCCTTGATGCTCGGCTATCAGGAAATTTCGCCAGTTGAGCGAAGTCGGGTCAAGCCGTGCGCCGCGTATCATAGATTTGATGATTTTGTCATCCGTTATCTTGGCAGGTCGAATAGTTATAGCAATCGCATCTGGCACAAAAAAACTCCACTGTCTATACTTGCTGATATGATAAATCGAATTCTTAGCTTACTGATTTTGCTGATAACAGTAGCGGCTTGTCAACCAGCAAGTGGCACAAATGCCCTACCGACAGAAATCCCGTTCCCGACAATGACCGTTGGGCAGCGTTTGGATGGACAATTGCCAACACCCGGAGGTCGCCCAGAATTAGCTGGGGTCAATCCCTCAACTGCTGTTGCTGCCATCAACCGCCCGACAGCAACACCCGATACGCGCACCTGCCCTAGCCGTGACGATGCGGTAGAACTCACTGATTTGCCAGATTCACGAGTCGCTGCAATTGAGGCGTTGTTATTTTTCCTGAATAGTGGCGGCAATCCTGAACGCTTGCGTGAGGCATTAATTGGTGACTGGCAAGTATTTGGCGAGACAGGTTATCTGCGCGATGATGTCGATTTGACAGGCGAAGGCACGCCAGAAATCGTTATGGGTTATATCGCGCCGGGTGATGTTGGCACGCTATTGATACTCGGCTGCCAAGCGAGACGGTATACCCAACTTTACGAAACGATTGCTGATGGTCTTGAACCGCCGCAACTGGTTTGGTTAGGTGAGATGAATAATAACCCGACGCAAGAAGTTGTTTTCTCGCGTAGGCAGTGTCGGGATGCCGAATTCTGTGAATTTCAGACGCAAATTATTACATGGTCAGCCGCACAAGGGCGTTTTGTGAACCTGCTCTCTTCGTCATTGCACACTTTAGAAGTGCCTACAGTGCGCGATATTGACACCGATGAAGTCGCCGAACTGGTGGTGACGTTATCGAGTAATGGCACATCAGAAACGGGTCCCTTACGGACGGGGGTTAATATCTATGATTGGGATGGCGAACAATATATCTTGTCAATCATTCAATTGGATGCCCCACGCTATTATATTCAGGTTGTGCATGAAGGCGATAAGGCATTCTCTAATTTGCAGATGCAAGACGCTGTTTCGTTTTATGAACTTGCCTTGACGAGCGATGACTTTCGTAATTGGTTCAATGATGACCCTGTGACGGTGATTAGTTATGCCTACTATCGCCTGATATTAGCCTATGCCTTTATCGGTAATGGTGGCGAAATTATCCAAGCATTAGAGCAAATGCGGTCTGAATTTAGTGGCGATGACGAGGGTATCTTAGGGGTTTATATTGACATGGCAGAAACTTTTGTCGATACGTTGAGTGTCACAAATGATTTACATGAAAGTTGTCTCGCAGTCCAAGCCGTCATTGAAGAACGCTCAGAAGCCATCAGTTTACTCAACCGCTATGGCAGCCGTAGCCCACAATACGATACGCTGCAATTATGCCCATATTAATCATAAGCTTATTCTCTCATGTTACACACAAATCACAAAATAGGATACTATTCATGATATTGAGATTTAATCTGGCACTTTAGCTATTCAGCTTGTCAGCGCTTCAGCTTAAACGCCCTATCCCTTAGCTCATTGGCTGAACTGCTGAAATGCTTTATTCGACATAACATTGTAATCAATCGCTGTCTAACTATGTTCTTTGCGTAACGTCAGCTATTCATAAGGATAAGAAATGACTGATTTAGTCCCATATTTTGAAGCCAAAAAACAGGCAATGATTGACCGCCTGAGTGACTTTGTCAAACTCGAAAGTCCATCGCACGACAAAGTTGCCACTGATAAATTCGGCGCTTATCTCAAGCAACAATTTGAGGCATACGGCGCAACTGTCGCAGTTCATCCGCGTGATAGTGTCGGCGATATTCTCTTAGCAACGTGGAATAGCAATGCTTCTGGCAAACCGCTACTGATTGTCTCGCATATGGATACTGTGTGGGCATTAGGGACGATTGATGGTGAAGTCCCCTTGAAGTTAGAAGATGGGCGCTTGC
>JAUZRW010000119.1 GCA_030950085.1 Anaerolineae bacterium | reverse complement strand
CGTACTCGTCTCGGTGCTGAAACTTTCTGTGATATTCGCAGTTATATCTCAACTGCCCGTAAACAGGGGCAAAATGTCATCCAAGTTATTTATGAGGCTCTGCTTGGACGACCCTTTATACCTACCTGAGCAGTTACAATTCCAATTATAATCCGATAATGCGTATTGCTTAGAAGCCATTATTAGGGTGTTCATGAAATTATTTATCAGTTACTCGCGCAGCATGAGGCAAGATGTACAGGCGGTCATTGGATTATTGAAAAAAGCAGGACATAAGGTATGGTGGGATGGCGACATTCCTGTTATTGCTGATTGGTGGGCAACGATTCTCGATAAAATTGAATGGTGTAATGTCTTTATTTTTGTTGTGTCGGAAAAAGCCGTTCAGTCGCCTTATTGCCTTGAAGAATTGAAATATGCGACAGAATGCCATCGTCCGATTCTGCCATTATTGCTAGATGACCATACACACTATAAACTCCCTCCCGAAGTCACACCGATGCGTCAACAATGGCTTGAATATGATGGCAAACCCGAAAATATGCTGGCGGAGATTACACGTTCCTGTAACGAGATTGATTGGAAACAAGTGACCGATATGGCGAAGTCTGTACGTCGTCCAGCAGAACCCAATACAGGTTCAGGTTCAGTGACGAGACGCTTTCAACAGGCAATAAACCTTGCTAAAGAAGGACATTTTGAAGAGACAAAAAAGAGATTGCGAGATATTGCAAGCCTTGATAAGAAACGATGGAAAAAGGTGTGTGAAGCATGGATTCAACGTATTAACCTCTATGCGGGTATTGTTGAACTTGCTGATGATGAGGTGACTCTCAGTATGGCACAAGAAGATTGGCAAAAATACCTCGAACTAAGTGATGATTTGACATTTGACCCCTTTGATATTGCGGCGAAAGTGACACAAAATGCCACAAAGCCCATAGTGGCGACAGTGGCGACAATCGTAACACCACCCCAGCCGAAGCCAGCACCCAAGCCCGACATCAAGACGATTCTCCCTGCACCGTTTGGCTGGATAAAAATACCAAAAGGTAGCGTGACCATTAAAGGTAAGACTGAAACACTACCAACCTTTGAGATAGCCAAATACCCGATAACGAACTTGCAATTTAAGCAATTTATAGCGGCGAAAGGCTACGAAAACAAAGATTGGTGGACAGCTGCCGGTTGGGATGTGCGGAAAAAGAAAAAGTGGACAGAGCCGCGTTATTGGGACAACAGCAAATGGAACGGCGATTTACAGCCCGTCGTGGGTGTGTCATGGTATGAGGCGGTGGCATTTTGCAATTGGCTTAATAAACAGATTAACCCCACCCCCAGCCCCTCCCCGAAGCGTCAAGGAGGGGAGCAAGGGCAAGGGGGAGAGGTCATGCTACCAACAGAGCAACAGTGGCAGCGTGCAGCACAGGCACTACCTAATGGCGGTGATAGTGGCTATGCTTATCCGTGGGGCAATGATTGGGATTGCGAACGCTGTAATAATAGTGTAAAACCGTGTGATAGTAATGTGACAACAGCCGTAACGCTGTATGAGGGCAAAGGCGATAGTCCCTGTGGCGTGGTTGATATGGCAGGCAATGTCTGGGAATGGTGTCGGACAGCCTATAAAACAGGTAATCAAGATATTAATGAGACAGATGTTCGCGTGTTGCGCGGCGGTTCTTGGGGCAGCTTCAATTCAGATTATTTTCGCTGCGATTACCGTAACTACGATAATCCTTTCAACTGGCTCTTCAACTTCTTCGGTTTTCGATGCGTCCGCTCTTAATGATTTTGTATCCTGTTTTCTGTCTTTTGTTTTCTGTCGGGGGTGTGGGGGTGTCCCCCACGAATCGATTTTTGGGATTTTATGAGAACCTACAAGAATTTGTATTCTAAAATTGGCAGTTTTGATAATATTATAATGGCATGGCGTAAAGCTCGCCGTGGCAAAAGATACAAAAATGCCCCTGCGATATTTGAACGTAATCTGGATAATGAATTGCTCCAAATTCTTCATGAATTGAACGATGAGACATGGCAGCCCAGTGGTTATCGCAGTTTCATAGTGCATGAGCCAAAACGTCGTAAAATCAGTGCCGCACCTTTCCGCGATAGGGTGGTGCATCATGCCTTATGTAACATCATTGTGCCGATTTACGAAAGACATTTTATTGATGACAGTTATGCGAATCGTGTCGGCAAGGGAACGCATAAGGCGCTAGACCGTAGCACTCAATTCATGCGACAATATCAATATGTTTTGCAATGTGATATCCAACAATTTTTTCCAGCAATTGACCATGAGATTCTCAAAAATATACTGGCACAAAAAATCGCTTGCCGTGCTACCATGCGCTTGTGTGAGAAAGTTATTGACAGTGGGCAGGGTATTTTGGATAATCAGTACACGATGTACTATTTCCCGCAAGATGATTTATTCGCAGCAAATCGTTCACGAGGTTTACCGATTGGCAACCTCACCAGCCAATTTTGGGCAAATGTTTACATGAATGAACTTGACCAATTTGTAAAACACCGACTACATTGCAAAGGGTATTTGCGCTATGTAGATGATTTTTTGTTGTTCGCAGACGATAAGATTACATTGCATCAATGGCGCAAGGCAATTATCGAATTTTTACAGACTTTACGCCTGACAATTCATGAAAATCGCGCTCAACCAAAACCTGTAGCGCAAGGGATACCCTTTCTTGGTTTTACCGTGTATCCTACACATCGTCGTCTCAAGCGTAGCAAAGGTATTCAATATCGGCGGCATTTGAAAACACTGTATCGACAATACAAATTGGGTGAAATTACCCGTGAACAGGGCAAAGCAAGTGTCATGGCGTGGTTAGGTCACGTTCAACATGGCAATACTTATCATTTGCGGCGCACTATTTTCAAGGAGATTACAACGTAGTGTTGCAACAGTCACCTATTTTTATCAAGACTGAAACATTCATGTTGTGGGTATTACAACACACTAAAAAATTTCCACGTGAAGAGCGTTTTCGACTCGCGCAACGGATTGAACAAGTATTTTTCACCTATCATGAAAGTTTGTTATATGCTGCTAAAACAAATGAGACAAAACACTATTTGAGGAAAGCAGATGCAGAACTCGAAATGATACGAACCTATTTTCGCTTCGCACTCGAATTGTCTTATACGACATCTGACCAATACCAATATATTGCTGACCAAGTGACTGAAATAGGTCGATTACTTGGCGCATGGCTCAAAAAGGCATAGACAGGTTTTATACCTGATATGTGGGGACACCGGGGCGCGATTCGCGTGTTGCGCGGCGGTTCTTGGAACAACAACAATACAGATAATTTTCGCTGCGATTACCGTAACAACAATAATCCTAACAACAGGAACAACAACAACGGTTTTCGTTTCGTCCGACCTTGCGACGCTGTGAGTCGTGTGTTTACGGATACACGAGCGGCGTAAGAGTGCCGGATGTTCCCGTCCATACAAGCGGACAAATATAAAAGAGAGTCGTCAGTTCTGGTAGCCTTGTTGCGAACGTTCTGGCGGCTCACCTCATATTAGACAGACAAATCTACCATGTAACCCATCTCGCGCACCGTGTTTTGGAATTTTTCGATATTCGCCAATTTCACCTCATCATAGCCGCGAATCATATCCGGCAGATTAGCGACTGTCACAGCATCGCTATAACTATCAGGCGCGAGATTGCTCAACGCTTCATCAATCAGTCCGCGATAAGCAGGAATCAGGGCGCGTTCAATTTTGCGAATAGAATCATAGCCAAAAATATCGAAAGCAGTGCCGCGCAAGCCCTTCATCGACAGCAGCAAACGATACGCATTATCAAACCACTTGCCAAGTTTGAGTTTCTTGCCCAATCCGAACTTCTTAAAAATCGGCGGATGCAGCATATAATGAACTTTCGCGTTTTTCCCGAATTGTGCTTGCATCGTCGCTTGTACATCGCTTTTCAGGTGCAAACGGGCGACTTCATACTCATCTTTATACGCCATCAGTTTATAGAGATAGCGCGCAACCCCTTCGCTCAAATCCGTGCTACCGGGGCAAATTTGCTGTTCTTTTTCGTAGACTTTCTGTACAAAATCAACGTAGGTTTGGGCATATGCTTCATTCTGATAAGCGACTAATTCTGGTACACGAATCGCCATCAGCCGATGCAGTTCACCAGATGATTCTACCCATTTCATGAGGGGGTGTGTCGGCAGATTTTCCGTTTTCGGTGTTGCAATCGCTCCAGCGCGTTTGACTTCGATAGTTTTCACCCACTGCGGGTCAGCAACTGTTAACCGTCCCGCACGAAAGGCATTGATGTTCATGTCAACTTTGACACCATTGAGTTTAATCGCATGTTCAATCGCTTCGGCACGCATCGGCAACAAGCCCGATTGATATGCCGCACCAATCACAATCAAATTCGCCGCCATATGATTATCAAACAATATTTCGGCTAATCCAGTTGCATCGAAGAAAACATTATTATCAGACTTTGTGCGTTCGTTAATCATCTGCAACAGACGGTCACTTTCAGGGAAGTGAATATCCGTCCGACTGACCATTGCGCCTGTCGGAACTTGACTCGTACTCACAATGGCGACACTTCTATCAGGGTTCGCCCGTCCGAGATTTTTAGGGACAGTCGCCGTCAACACATCAAAAACCAGATAAGCATCAGCTTGTCCAATAGCAATCAGGTTCGACTCATCGAGTGGCGAATCGCTAATTTTCAGGTTTGAGACGACGGGTCCCCCTTTTTGGCTGAGTCCGGTTTGGTCAAGGCTCGTGACATGCTTCTTATCCAGAATGGCGGCTGTCGCAACAATCTGATTGGTCGTCACAACACCTGTTCCGCCGATTCCCATCATGTAGATATTGGCATTGCCCGAAATTTTGTTGACAGGTTCGGGAATCTCACGCTCAACTTTGTAGATAGCTTTTGCTTGTTTGACAGGAATATCACTCGGAATAATCGTCATAAAGGCCGGGCAATTTCCATCTAAGCACGAGAAATCTTTATTGCAAGATGATTGGTGAATCTGTGTTTTGCGTCCGAACTCAGTCTCGACAGGTTGCACACTGAGACAATTCGATTTTACGCCACAATCCCCACAACCTTCACAGACAGCTTCGTTGATAAACACCGTCATTGCCGGATTTTCAACGAGACCACGTCGCCGCTTCCGCCGCAAATTTGCCGCACATTCTTGGTCATAGATGAGGGCTGTTACGCCGGATGTCTCACGCAAGATTTTCTGTGCTTCATCCAATTTATCGCGATGCCAGATAGTGACATTGCTTGCCCAGCGTGTGGTTGCCGAATATTTATCAGGTTCGGGACTCAGAACGTAAATTTGTTTCACCCCTTCAGCTTCTAAGAGGCGTGTCATTTCCGATACGGGCATTCCGCCATCAGCAACTTGTCCGCCAGTCATAGCGACGGCTGAATTATAGAGAATCTTGTAGGTGATATTGACATTTGCAGCAATCGACTGACGAATTGCCATGCTACCGGAATGGGCAAATGTGCCATCACCGATATTCTGGAAAATATGATTCATCTCATGGAAGTGTGACATGCCCACCCATTGAGCGCCTTCTCCGCCCATTTGTGTCACCCCAACTGTGTCACGATTCATGAGCAGCGCCATCGTATGACAACCGATTCCCCCTGCGCCAATTGACCCTTCCGGCACAATAGTCGAGCGATTATGAGGGCAGCCGGAACAGAAATAGGGCGTGCGAGCGATTAACGGGATACTCCCTGTTGTAACAGGTATCGTGAGCCGTTTTAAGCGTGTGTCAAAATCTTCGCTAGTGATGCGTTGTTTCAAGCGAGAGACGATGACTTTGGTAATAATATCAGCATCTAATTCATGACTCGGCGGAACGAACCATGTGTCGTTTTCATCACGTTTGCCAATAATACGGGGGTGATTCGGCATATCGTACAGTAACTCTTTAGTGAACATCTCGACAAAAGCACGTTTTTCCTCAATAACGAGAATTTCTTCGAGACCATTGGCAAATTCGCGCACAATAGCAGGTTCAAGCGGGAAAATCATGCCCAATTTGAGTAAGCGAATGCCATAATTTTCTAAATCCGCATCAGAAAGACCGAGTGCTTGGAATGCTTGTCGCACATCATAGTACGTCTTTCCGGCAGCGATAATGCCAATCCAAGCATCCGACGGATTGACCGTGATTTGGTTGATATTGTTGGCAGCAGCAAAGACTTTAGCAGCTTCTAAACGCCCTTCATGCGCTTCTTTTTCCATCATGAGACTCGGCACACCCAACATAGCGATACTCTGACTGTGTTGCCATGTCTTACCATTGTGCATAAATTCTGGTATCGCAATCTGGATTCTATCCGGTGAAACGGTAGCACTACTGAATTCATCTGCTACGTTGGTCACGATTTTGAACCCTGTCCACAAGCCACTATAGCGCGATAACTCGAAACCGAGTCGCCCTAAATCAAGGATTTCCTGAATATTACCGGGATAGAGAACAGGCATCAGCGCATCGTAGAGTGCAACTTCCGAATGAGAGGGGATAGTCGAGGATTTTGCGCTGGGGTCATCACCGGCTAATGCTAAAACGCCACCATTTTTCCCGATTCCGCTAAAATTGGCGTGCTTGAAAACATCGCCGCTTCTATCGACACCGGGTCCTTTGCCGTACCACATACCCAGTACGCCATCGTATTTTGCGCCTTGTCTCATATTCGCTGTTTGGCTACCCCAGACCATCGTGGCGGCTAAATCTTCATTGACAGCAGGGATAAAGACAATCTGATGTTGCTTGAGGAGTGCGGGACTCTGTTCAAGGGTTAAATCAATAGCTCCTAATGGTGAACCGCGATAACCAGCAATCATCGTCGCCGTACTCAATCCACGTCGTTTATCTGCCCGATGCTGATCCATCGGTAAACGCACAAGTGCCTGTGTGCCAGATAAAACAATTTGCCCATCTTCAATCAAGTATTTATCATCTAATGAAAAGTCAGGAAATGGTGTCTGAATGGTTTTTTCAAGAATCATCTATATGCCTCAAATATCTCAAAATAGCTATTTCTCCCAACTATACCGTTATTTGTGCGGTTTCGGATAGGGATTGATTAGACCAATCGCTATAAAATTTGTTTGCCTAGCAAGCTCAGAATCATCTCAACAGCGATTTTGGCGGTCTGATTACGGCTATCGAGTATGGGGTTGATTTCGACTACATCCATTGAATAGACTTTGCCGCTAGCCGATAAAATTTCCATCAACAAATGTGCTTCACGATAAGTCAAGCCGCCCATCACAGGTGTTCCCACGCCCGGCGCGATACGTGGCTCGCAGGAGTCTAAATCGAAGCTGACATGGATGCGGTCAAGGTGTGCGAATTGGTCTAGGACTTTTTGGGCGATAACATGGATACCTTGTACATCAATATCGCTCATTGTATGAACAGTCACGCGACTTTTGCGAACAGTATCGCGCTCAATGCCATCGACACTACGAATACCTACCATTGCTACATTTTCAGGCTTGAGTTTAGCCCCTGCATAACCGACATCGACTAATGATTCTGCGCCATCACCGAGTAGAGTCGCCACACTCATGCCATGAATATTGCCCGATGGTGAAGTCTGTGGGGTATTCATATCGGTATGGGCATCCACCCACAAAACACCGACATCGCCGCGTGCAGCAACCGCCGCAATAGTGCCAATGCTGAGGCTATGGTCGCCACCAATAAAAAGACCAAATTCGTCATCTTGCCAACAATCGGTGATGGCTTCATAGGTACTTTGACAAACTTGTGTGACCTGTGGCAAAAAATGGGCATTGATGCTTGAATCGGCTGCTGTGACTGTTTCTTCTGCCTGAGAAACAGTGATGTTACCCTCATCATGGGCAGTAAATCCCAATTGTTGAATACGTTCTTTGAGTTGGGCATACCGAACAGCACTCGGTCCCATATCGACACCGCGCCGATTTTGCCCTAAATCCATCGGGATACCAAAAATCCGAATAGTTTTCTGTATCATATGATTATCTTTCTTTGCTTATTGTGTATCATGCGTGAATCATGCTTTATCCACAATATAAAATCTAGGATTGTCATCAAGATTTGGTGATGTTGCACAGACAAAAGCGTCACATAGAGACCTGAGAATCAAAAGAATGGGGCGATAAACCTGAGCCAAAATCAAAGCCTGAGTATCATTCTCGCGTTCAAGATGTTATATTCGCTGCTGCTGTATTTTGGACAAAGCAGGAGACTTTGATTAATGATGGAAACAGTAAAAATTGGCGTAATTGGTGGCTCTGGTTTGTATAATATGCCACAAATTACGGATAAAATGTCGGTTGCGATAGATACGCCTTTTGGTAAGCCGAGTGCAGATATCATCATCGGCACATTGCGCGGCAAACGAGTGGCTTTTCTCGCACGGCATGGACAAGGGCATGTTCTAGCTCCTTCTGCGATTCCGCAACGGGCGAATATGTGGGCAATGAAGTCGCTAGGCATACGCTTCATTATCTCGGTAAATGCCGTCGGTAGCCTACGAGAAGACTACGCTCCTAGTCATCTGGTGATTCCTGACCAACTTTTTGATTACAATATTGGTATACGCGAACGGTCATTTTTTCATGAGGGGATTGTCGCGCATGTCTCAGTCGCTGAACCCTTTGACGAACACTTGCGGAAACAATTATCTGCCGCAGTGAAAGCAGTCCAAGGCACAGTTCATGATAGGGGTACACTGATTATTGAAGATGGAGCGCGTTTTGCGACTCGTGCTGAAAGTATTATTTTTCGGCAATGGGGGTGTGATATTATCGGTATGACAGCCGCACCGGAGGCTTTTCTCGCACGCGAAGCTGAAATCGCCTATGCTTGTCTGACTCATATCACCGATTATGATTCGTGGCATGAGGAAGAAGAAGCTGTCACAGTTGAAATGGTGATGGCAACGATTGGCAAAAATATTGACGTAGCGAAAAAAGCAGTTGCCTATGTTGTTGAAAATCTTGATGAAGAGACAGTTACACCGTCGCATTCTGCTTTGGATGGTGCGCTAACAACAGCACGCGAGGCGATGCCACAAAGCGCAATTGATAAACTCGCGCCGATTTTGAAACGCGCCCTCAAATTGTAGACTAATTACAGGCACAGATATTGACTTCACAAAGCCCATTTACCGAAGATATTGTCCCACACACTGCCCGAACAGAACGGGTATTGTTGACGATTGTCGGTCTGTTTCTGCTGATGAATTTTTTTTCACTGGCTATCTTGCAACAATCGACTTGGCAACCTGCCCTGCATTTTTTCGTTTGGGTGGGATGTGCCATTGTGGGTACATCGGTACTTGACCGCTATTTGCCTAATCGTGATGCGCTCTTATTCCCGATTGTGATGTTTATGAGTGGCTGGGGCGTGATTTTAGTTGACCGTCTCGCGCCCAATTTTGCAGACCGTCAAACACTATGGTTGCTGCTATCAACGGCTGTTATGCTATTGGTGGCGAGTTTACCACAATTATTACGCTGGCTACGGGTTTATCGGTATGTGATTCTCATCAGTGGGATTGTCTTGCTGGTTAGTACAATCGTGCTTGGGCAAAACCCATCTGGTTTAGCAGGTGCGCCGCAATTATGGCTCGGCTTTGGTAAAATATTCTTCCAACCCTCAGAGGCATTAAAAGTGATTTTAGTTGCCTTCTTAGCCAGTTATCTCTCGGAGCAGTATCCGGCTTTGCGTGCCGAAAGTCGCTTGAAACAATTCGCTTCGGGTCAATTATGGATGTCGCCGCGTATTTTGGGTCCGATTTTGACGATGTGGGGCTTAAGTGTGGTTTTGGTAGTATGGCAGCGTGACTTAGGGACAGCGGCCCTCTTTTTCGCTGTTTTCTTGATTTTGCTATATGTCGCCAGTGGACAGACATTTATCCTCATCGGCGGTGGGCTTCTATTGGTCATCGCTGGATTTGTGGCGTATAACCTATTTAGTGTGGTGGCATTACGAGTCGATATCTGGATTAACCCTTGGGCTGAGGCGGATGGGCGAGCGTATCAAATTGTGCAAAGTTTGATGGCATTTGGGGCAGGGGGCATTTTCGGCACAGGCATTGGTCAGGGTTCGCCGACTTATATTCCGGTTGTACATTCGGATTTTGTTTTTTCGGCATTAGCAGAAGAATATGGTTTGCTCGGTGTGATTGTATTGCTTGCCTGTGTTGCTATTTTTGTCATGCGTGGACTGCGAATCGCGGTATTGCATCAAGACCGTCCGTTTTATGCACTAATGGCGATTGGTCTCAGTATGTTAATCGGCATCCAGAGTTTTTTGATTATGGGTGGCGTGCTTAAGTTGCTACCCTTAACGGGTGTCACACTACCTTATATGAGCTATGGTGGAAGTTCTCTGCTGATTAGCTTCATCATTTTGGGCTTATTGTTACGCTTGTCCTCGGAGGTTGATTGATGGAATTCACCCGCGAAATCAATCATCTACTGATTGCGATGCTTTTGGCATTTTTCATGGTTGGACTATCAGCCTCATATTGGGCGCTAACAGGTGACGATACGATTCTCCAGCGCGAAGATAATCCGCGTGCTGTCGAAGATGAAGCGGCTATTCGACGCGGCAGTATATTTGACCGTAACGGCACACTATTGGTTGAGTCTGTTTTGGTAGATGGGTTTTTAGAACGTCATTATCGAATAGATAGTTTTTATAGTGCTACCGGATATTTCAGTTTACGTTTTGGAGTAGGCGGGGCAGAAGCGGCTTATGATGATATTTTGCGCGGTGATACCCTCTCGCAAGATTTCGATGCTTATTTTTCACAAGAAATATTGCATCGCCCACAAGAAGGCTTAGATATTCGCCTGACATTGGATAGCGATGTTCAGCAAGAAATTGTGGATGTCATGGGTGATAAGCGTGGTGCTGTCGTTGTTCTCAACGTGCCAGATGGTGATGTATTGGCTTTGGTCAGCTTGCCAACCTATAACCCTAATGCACTTGATGATGAATGGGATGATTTGATAGAAGCACCCGGTAATCCATTTTTCAATCGTGTGCTACAAGGACAATATCAACCCGGTGGTATGCTACAAACACCATTGATGACCGCCGCTATTCTCACGAATCAGACTTTTGATGTGATTACGGCAGATGCAGATGCTCCTATTACGGTAGCAGATGTGACACTAACCTGTGCTGTTGAGCCGCCGGAATCTGATTTAACGTTCACACAGGCTTATGCTTATGCTTGTCCGCGCCCCTTTGCATTGTTGGCACAACAGATTAATCAGACCACGCTCGAAAATATTCTGGTAAATTTTCGCTTAAGTTCGCCGCCCTCGCTGACAGGTTTCATCATTGAAAACCCCGAAGAAGACCCCGAATTTGTATCAGAGGTAACCTCAGAAGCAGATATCGTAGAAGAATCGAATTTGATAGCGGATTTATTGGGGCAAGGTGATTTGACAATAAATCCTTTAAGGATTGCGACTCTTGTAGCGGCGGTTATCAATGAAGGGAATGCCCCACAACCCCATGCGTTGGATGCCATCCGTCAACAAGATGGCAATTGGCAGAACCAAAATTGTGTCCAAGCCACAACTGCTCTCATGACATCGGATGCCGCCCGCCGTATTCGTGATTTAATGATTAATAATACTGTGGCGGGAGCAGCATCAGCAGCGCAACATGATGGCTTAAATATTGGCGGACATGCAGCGATAGCGATTTCTGGTGATGAGGTACAAACTTGGTACATTGGATTTGTGCTGCTAGACGATAATCGCGGGGCTGTTGTTGTGGTGGTTTTGGAAGATACAAATGATGTAACACAAGCGGCGATGGTGGGTGGCATTGCGTTAGAAACTGCCTATTTTAATTTGCGAGATTCCGCAGAATAAGCCATGATATAATAATAGGTCATTATGGAGGATGAGGTTTTCGATGAAACGTATATTCTCTTTATTATTTGTGTTTTTTTTGGTCTCTGTGGCGATTGTACTTGCACAGGAAGAATGTCCTGAACTGGTTCGGACAGCCTTAGAATCTGCCGAAGTGCAATGTGCCGATGCAGGTCGTAACCAAATTTGTTACGGTCATACCGCACTCAGTTTTGAATCACAACCGGATGCCAGCAATTTCACCTTTGAAAACATTGGCGATATTATTGATGTTGCTTCCATCCAGAGTTTGCAACTAGCCGGTTTGGATGTAGATAACGGTGTCTGGGGTGTTGTATTGATGCGTTTGCAGGCTAATATCCCGAACACGCTGCCCGGTCAAAATGTAACAGTGATGCTCTTTGGCAATTCAGAAATTCGGAATGCGGCAACCTCTGTCGCACAGCAAATCCCGCCGGAACAAGAACAAGCTATTACAGCAAGCCAAAATGTAAATGTGCGCGAATTACCGACAACTGCCGCACGGGTTTTAGGCAGTGTCGCACCGGGAACGACTATTACGATGACAGGGCGAACTGAAGATTCTAATTGGGTTCGTGTTCGCTTTGGAGAACAGACCGGTTGGATATTTGCTCCCTTGCTGGCAGGAACAGGTATGGAGGCGCTGATTGCTGTCGAACCAGATGCACCACAATTTGGTCCCATGCAAGCATTCTATTTTTCAGCCGGTATTGGACGAACTAATTGCTCCGAAGTTCCCGGTGATGGGATGCTCGTTCAAACACCTTGGGGAGTGGGGTCAATTGATTTAACTATTAATGAAGTCCAAATCAATATGGGTTCAACAGTGTATTTTACCACGACTGAGAATCGTGAGATGGCAGTTTATTCGCTTGAAGGTGGCGCACGGGTGACATCAGGGGGTATGACGAGAACGTCAGTTGAAGGTACGCGGATACGTATCCCATTGAATGATGACAATGTTGCAGATGGAGTGCCATTTGAAATCGAAAGCTACGATGATACTGCCACGCTAAAATTCTTACCGATTGATATCCTAGAACGCGAAATCGAGATTGAAGCCCCACTTGATGCTGAGGAACTGGAACTTTATTTAGAATATAGTGATGTTTTCAACAAAATTGATATCGAAGATGTTGCCGAGGCTTTCGATTATATTGATGAAAATTGGGATGATGAAGACTTTGATGTTGCCGATTACCTGATTGATGAACTGGATTACACCGATTTCGATGATGAACTTGAAAGCTATTTTGAGGATGAACTCGGTTATGACCTTGAGAGTTATGAAGATTATGAGGGTGACTACGGTGATGATGCTGCTGGCAATGATGATTATGGCAGTGATGACTACGGCGATGGTGATTATGGCGATG
>JAUZRW010000118.1 GCA_030950085.1 Anaerolineae bacterium | reverse complement strand
TTGTTGATTTGGGATATTTTGCACAGTTTGTCCATAGGATGGCAATGTCGCGCAAGCATCATCAACTGAGACGACAATCTGTGGGGGAATTTCGATTGTCTGGCGATTGGCGACAAATAGTCCAATCAGCACACCGCCAATCAGTAAGGCGATTGCTGCTGCTGCGATTGCTGGCATTTTCCAGCGCGATTCGGTAATCGGTTTAATTTTACGTTTCGGTTTATCCTGCATCATGTTCTCCTCCATCACCGATCAATCTCTTTAATCAGAAGTTCTCACTGATGTAGATGAATGTTAGGGGCAAAAAGTTCCAATGAGTTTTGAAATTGGGGCATCTGAGCCTAGAAATCGTAGAGATTACTGGTGTGTACGCCCGAAAATCACAATCAATTATGTAAGCCCCTTTCGGGGTTTCACCGCGCCTCACACAAAATAACATTGTGAGATAAGTGTTAGAGCATTATCGCAGAAAGTTTGTTAAGGATTGAAGATTAAATAAGCCCAACATTTCAATGAATTCGGTAATTTGCAGAAGTTACCCGATTTATAGTTGTCAGTTCACAGTTTTCAGTTCAGGATAATTGTTTTTCTGACAACTGATGACTAAAAACTGATAACTTTTCACGCTTATTCCCAAACTGTTGGAACAACGATTGCTAGAGTTATTTAATTTCTGTTCCTAAACAAGCAACCTTTATATTTTTAGAATTCCGTCGTAGCGGCATGATACATCGCGCCACTACAAAACCGAAAGTTTATTGTGCATCACATGCGAAAATCACCTGTGGTTTCAACCACTTTATGCGAATAATTTTCCACGTAATCCATCAATTTAATGTGTATATCTTCCCAATCCGCACTATTGAGGATGCCGCGCATCGTGCTTAAATCTTCCGTAATCCCCTCAGCGCGAATAATAGGTACAGTCTTATCGAGGCTGTATTGCGTATACCATGCCGCAACCATTTGCAAGCCGAGTTTATTCGTGACAGGCACCCACTCTCGAATGACAAACTCATAGTAATCTGCTTCCATATCGGGCTTGATATCCCATGTCATGATTAATGTATAACTCATGATATTCCTTGTTTAACAAACTATCTCTGATAACCCTCTAACATCGGTCTCACATTGCCATTTTGTGTGAGGCGCGGCGAAACCCCGAAAGGGGCTTATTAGGACTTACACTATTGACTGTGATTTTCGGGCGCACACGTGGGTACGCCCCTACAGTTTTTGGGCTAAAGTGTGTCACTGCTTCGTATTTAATCGCCAATTTGCGGTAATAGAACGACCACTTCCGGTTGTTCTGGCAAACTGCTCGATAAGACGCGCAATGTCTCATCTTCTTGAACGCGACTGACCCCCATCGCCTTCAAAAATTTATCCACAGTATCTAGTTGAAGGTTAAGCCCTTCCATCGCATAGTGCATGGGGACAATATAATTGGGTTCTATCAGGGCGATAACTTCCGCCGCCATCGCTGCCGAGAGGGTGTTTCCACCGCCAACAGGGACAAGTGCCACATGGACTTCTCCTAAACCTTCGATAGTCGATTGGTCTGGAATATGTGATAAATCGCCAAGATGCAAAACAGTTAAATCGGAGGGATACTTTATCAGGTAAGAGACATTCCGCCGATAAATTTCTTGTTCATTATCAATATGGTGCATCGCTAATCCTGTGATGAAGACACCCCCAATTTCATATTCACCCGGTCCACTGAGGATATGCTCATAATTCTTCACATGATTAATACCATTATGTCCCGCCTCATCATGACTCACCGTGACCACATCTCCTTTTAGATTGGGAATCGGCAAGCCAATTGATTCACTATAAGGGTCTGTCACGACAGTTGTTTGCCCACGCTCTATCAGACGAAAACAACTTAATCCATACCATGTAATATCCAAAACCTTAACCTCGTGTATTGTCTAAGCTAGTTGAATACTGCCCATTATAGCGCAGCACCTGTTACACTGTAAATTCACAGTCTGCCATCTTAGAACAATTGTACTATTTATAGGTCAATTTGCCTATATGGATTGTGTAATAACGGCGATTGAAATTCATATTGGTGAGTGCATTTCGATATTTTGCCAAAGTGGGTTTAGCACGTTAACCCCTACACTTTGAGAGTATGCCACATTTCTGAGATATGCCCCATATCGGCTTTGTTTATCAGCAAGCAGCATGTATGATTTAGAGGTTCGCAGACAAATTGTTCTTAGATATGAGGAATACCATGTTTGATATTCTCGATAGCGTTGAAAATTGGTTAAGCGATAAGCGTTCAATTGCGTTGGCGACAGTCACCAAAACATGGGGGTCTGCCCCACGCCGCGAAGGGTCAAAAATGGCAGTTACCGATGATTTGGCGATGATAGGGTCTGTCAGTGGCGGCTGCGTTGAAGGCGCAGTCGTTGAAGAAGCACAGGCTGCTATGAAAGATGGCAAGCCGCGTTTGCTTAAATTTGGGGTGGCGGATGATACCGCATGGGAAGTCGGCTTAACGTGTGGCGGACGGATTCATGTTTATGTCGAACCTCTGGATAAAATGTGGTGGGAGACTGTGGCGAAGGCTGCAAAATCCGATTCATTGCTGACAACAATCACTATTCTTGAAGGCGACTCGGCAGGTGAAAAAGTGCTTTTCAATTCACACAATGAAGCCATCTACAAAACGAATGGACTCGGCGATTCGCAAGTCAACGAATTTCAAGTGATTGCCCAAAATACGCTCAAATCCGGTCAGATGACAGTCAATGACTCTGAAATTATGGTTGACGTCATTGCACCCCGTCCACACCTGATTATCATTGGTGGTGTGCATGTGGCGATTCCACTGACAAATATCGCACAAGAGATGGGATTCCGTGTCTCGCTGATTGACCCGCGCCGCGCCTTTGCCACAGAAGAACGATTCCCAGATGCGAATGCGATTCTGCACACTTATCCTGATAAGGCATTGCCAGAATTAGGGCTCGATAAAAATACATTTCTCGCGGTACTGACCCACGACCCCAAAATTGACGATAAGGCACTCATCACAGCATTGCCAAGCGATGTGCCGTATATCGGCGTTCTCAGCAGCAGCAGAACACATGAAAAACGCTCAAAACGCTTATTGGAAGCAGGCATTTCTCAGGAATTAATTGACCGTTTGCACACGCCGATTGGCATTGATTTAGGGTCGCGTACTCCAGAAGAAATCGCACTCGGTATCATGGCGCAAATTGTCGCTGTGCGGAATGGGGTTAAACGATGAGGTTCGGTGCAATTTCCATAGATGAGGCTGAGGGGACGATTCTCGCACATAAGATTTTCAACAACAATGGACGGCTGTTGTTCAATAAGGGGCGCATCTTATCGCGTGACGATATCGAAACCCTGCGTGACCATCAGCACGAAATGGTGATTGTGGCACAAATCGACACGCACGATGTTCATGAAAATGAGGCGGCTCGTCGTGTAGGAGAGGCGCTTGCCGGACACGGAATCAATGTAAAAGCGCCCGGTGTCGGACGAGCGAATCTGATGGCGAGTGAACGCGGTGTATTGCGTGTTAATGTGCCTGTGTTGGAACGCCTGAACACGATTTACGATGGCATCACGATAGCGACGCTGCATGAACATACGCTAGTTGATATTGGCGACTTGGTGACGCTGGTAAAAATTGTGCCATTTGCTGTGCCGGATGCGCGAATCAAAGATGTGGAGTGTATCGCTGCCGAAGCAAATTCGATTGTGGTTGTGCGTCCCCTTAAAAAAGGCAAAGTCGCCCTAATTATCTCCGGTCATGAATCGGTCAAAGAACGGCTTATCAATGGTTTTCATGAGCCTGTGAAAAATCGAATTGACTTTCTCGGTAGTGACTTACTCGAACCGCTTTATGTTGCCCATGATGCTACAGCGATTGCTCATGCGATACAAGATTATTCGGATTGTGATTTAATTCTAATAGCGAGCATGAGTGCCATCATTGACCGTGAAGACATTGTGCCATCGGCGTTATTATTGGCAGGGGGGAGTATCACACAGCATGGCGTTCCTGTTGACCCCGGTACACTGTTGATGATGGGCTATCTCGGTGATGTGCCAGTGGTTGGTGCGCCGGGATGTGTCAAATCGCCGAAAACCAATGTCATCGACTGGATATTGCCGCGTTTACTGGCAGGAGAACGTCTCAGCCGTGCGGATTTGGTCGCTATGGGACATGGAGGCTTGCTCAAAGACATTCCCGAACGCCCGATGCCGCGCAACCTGACCGATAACACAGATGAATCGTAGCCTGAGCGTCAGGTTATTTCTGCTAATGTCGGATAAAGTATTTGAAAATAAGCCCCTTTCGGGGTTTCACCTCGCCTCACACAAAATTGCAATATGCGATAGAGGCTATAAGTTCAACAAGGATAGTTTGTTAAACAAGTAGCTCTTTAGGAACCAAAACGACCAACAAAGACGTTGGTCGGAATGGACTTGAATGTTCAAGTCTTGTTTAGCTGGGAAGGTAGGACTTGAACCTACAACCTTGTGCTCCAAAGGCACCTGCTCTGCCGGTTGAGCTACTTCCCAATCTAACACCACCATTATAGCAGAATCATCTTCTCAAGCAAGACCGAATCATGAACTATGGGTGCATTTCATCTCAGTGCATAAATTGTAGAGGATGCCCCATATGTCATCCCGTGATTATCCACAACAGGCGCACACGTGGGTACGCCCCTATATCAAAGACGGTTGTTTTTAGACGAAATAGGGTCGTTTTAGATTTTGTGCCAACTTGAAATACACCCCCATAAAGGGTATCAGTCCGCAGATTCGGGCGGTATCACGGCTAACAATTGATAGCGTCCTGTCGCCGATAGCCACTGTAAGCGACTATCTTCTTCAGCATTATTGTACAGTGCATCTAAGCTGTCACGGGCGGCTGGTAGCAAAATATAATCCACCTGATAGCGATAAGCAGCCTCTAAGATTAAATCACGACTATCACTCGGAAGCATTAGCGCCCGAAAACCATGATAATTCAAGATATACGGGTCTTGAGTCATGATGATAATTTCGCCATCGCCATTAACATCACCCACTTCATTGAGAATCACAGTGAGGGCGGCGATACTATCATCAAAGCGTCGTGAAGCTGCAAAATCTAGGCGCAGCGTATCAAAAGCATTGAGCAGCATGAAGAACATCATTAACAGTGCAAGCACCGTAACCGCCTGACGCGATGTTACAAATGTCGATATGCCCCACGCGCTCGCCATTGCCAAGAATGGAATGACAAACTGATAACTCTTATAAAAGCTGCCGCCCATCGTGTGAAAAGGTGTCACAAAACTATAAAACATGAAGAGTCCCAAAACCATTGTCAACGGCAAGATAAGCATTCGTAAGCGTTCACGTTCGCTTTCTCCGCTACTGTGTCGCACTAGCCCGATAATCCCTGCGAGTGCTGTCACGGGTAGCAGCACATTCAGCAGAGTGTACAAGGTCTTGATATTTGCCATTGCCTGAAACGCGATATTGCCGAGAATGTTAGGCAGTCCCCAATCCAGATAATGTTCCAAATCGAGTGTGCGCCCATAAGTAAATTGGTCAATGAAACTCGTCATGAACAAAGTTCGCTGTGCGCCACCGGGCAATATCTCGCCGTATAAATTGTAATTTCGTATAAACCATGGCGACATCACCCCTATCCAACCAAGCGCAATCAGCCACAACCAACGCCACGGGATGCCTTTTTCATCAGCGAGAAGCCGATAAATAAGTAATGCCAAGACGATTGCCGGAATCAAGATAATGGCATCTTGGCGCGACAGTTGACTCAAGCCAGCAAATATCCCAGCCCCTAATAAATAGGCAGGATGGCGGCGCAACCCTTGATAGAAAAATAGGCAGGTTAAGCCCATGAAGAAAATATAAGAAATCGTGGTATCCGTTCGGGCGGAATTGAGGACATATTGGGGCAAAAAAACGACAGCCGCCATCGTCAATAAGCGTTCGGTTTCATCGGCTTTAAGGGCAGCCGCAATCCTATCTGCTAGAGCAATGACCAATGTGCCAAAAATGACTGATGGCACTAGCGCCGCAAACAAGTTATCTGGGAACAATGCGAGACCTAATGCCGGCCACAGCGCAGGCAAGGGCATCCAATAATCAATCGGATGGGTCACTTGTGCGGGCGGATTATGGTATTGCCAGATGTAGTCAATCACAAAACCGCGTCCATTAGCGAGGTTTGTCGCTAAGTTATAATAGTGATTGGGGTCAGAAATACCGGGGAATGGCGCGAGGGCGGCGGCAATCAAACGGACTGTAAAACCGATTGCCAAAAGCACCCAAAACCATTTTGATAAACGCATAACACCCCATATTTTGACCGACTTGATAACGATAAAATTGCTGGAGCGATTATAACGTGCTGCCAATCGCCTGAGAATACTTCATCTTGCTTGATTATGAACCGCCAAGAAAAAGCGCAACACAGAGAATCAGAAGCGCAGAGCAATGTCAAATTCTCTAAAAATGTCTGTACATTGTCTGAAAAAAGGCATTTTCTAGCAAAAGATATGCTATTGTGACGATATCTCATCATCCAATGAAAGGGTTATTGCCATGTTATTGCCATGGATTTACTTCATCCAAGTAGACGAACAACTGCTGATAGAATCGTTTACTCAACGGCGAGTCATCAATGGGGCAGGGCGCTATATTGCACGCCCACTCGAAAAAGTGACGCGCCGCGACGGGGTACGCCTCAATCCGACACAATATGCTCATCTGGAAAATACACTCACAGGGGAACTTCGCAACATTTGGGGTCCTCAACTCTACTTCCTAACGGCTTATGAAAGTGTGGTCGAAATTACCGAAGCCGCCTCACTGAAAGAGAACCAATACGCTTATATTCTCAACAATGAGACGGGCGAAATAAGAATGATTCGTGGGCCCCAACTCTATTTTCCCGAAGCCAATGAAGTCATTGTGACAACACAGAACGCTATCCCGCTTAAAGAATTTCAGTACATTCGCCTGCTTGATAGCTCAAGCGGCAAGATGCGCGTTGTGCGCGGAGAAACAAGCGTTTACCTTGAGCCGCACGAGCAAATCGTCGGTAGTCGTACTGACGAAGGTATCAATATTGACGAAAAAACAGCAGTCATCGTGCGTGATACAACCACTGGACAGCAAACGCTAGTCACCGAAAAGCAAGTTTTTATTCCGGCAGCTAATCAAGAATTAGTCGAAGTTCGGCAGCGTATCCGCCTAGAAGACCATGAAACCGTGATTATCAAAGATAAAGACGGGCGCTATATCTTCAAGAATGGGAGTGATGATGAACGCTCTTTTTTCCTTGAACCCTATCATGAACTGCTGACTCTGCGCTGGGCATCCGGTTTGCATAAAGATGCACGCGAATTGTATATCACCCATATTGATATACGTCCCAAATATATGTGGTATGAGTTTGAAGTTCGCACCAAAGATAATGTCGAACTCGTGATTGGTATCACGTTTTTCTGGAAAATTGTCGATGTCCCAACCATGATAAAGATGACTGATGACACGCCCGGCGACGTTTGCTCTCATGCTCGTAGCACTATCATCCAAGCTGTGAGCAAGGTGACACTCGAAGGCTTCCTTGATAATTTCAACAATATTGTTCGTACAGCAGCATTAGGGGATGACGAAATTGTTTTCTATAGTGAACGTGGTGTCCAGATTAACGCCGTAGAAGTACGCTCTGTCACCTGTAAAGACCCGGAAACACAAGCTATTCTCATGGAAATTATCCAAGAGACAACGAATCGCCTCAATCGCTTGCAAAAACAAGAGAGCGAAAATGAGGTATGGCTCAAGAAATTACAGGGTAAAACGGAAAGTGAGACTGCACGCGGCGCTTTGCTAACTATCAAGCGTGACCATGCCAAACTTGAGGCGCTGACAGAGGGCGAGGCTGAGGCAGAACGAGTCAAACAATTTTTGGATGGCTTGGGTGATGCCATGACTATGGAGCAAAAAGTCAGTATTTTCAACACGCTACGCAAGCGTGATATGCTCAATGCTCTGAGTCAAGGTTCGGCGAGTGTCTATTTCACTCCTGCTGATGTCAACCTGAGCATCGAAACTAGCACTTAGCAGATAGCTGATGGGCTTAGTCCACCACCGGAATTTCGTCTACTGATACGAGATTCGCCGTATAATCGGGCGCAAATTGACGAACTAGCAACCCACAACATAAGGTCATGTATTGCTGATTGAGGGTATAGTAGCGATGCTTACCCTCTTTGCGTACCATCACTAAATTCGCATCTTCTAGCTTTTTCAGGTGATGGCTCACAGTCGGTTGATTGACTTTGCCATCGAGCTTTGCCACAACTTCTGAGACATTGCACCAAACACAGCACAAATGCCCCATAATTTCTTGGCGTGTTTCGTCAGCGATGGCTTTTGCAAAAGTGACCATATCGATATCGTTCATAATTGTATTTTACATCGACATCCATCAATATGTCAAGGGTTTCCCTTACCACCCAATACCCGGTGTGCCACTTGGATTATAAGGACTGCTACCATTGCGGATTTCAAAATGGAGATGGGGACCCGATGAATTGCCTGTGCTGCCGACAGCGCCAATCACATCACCTGCATTGACGAATTGCCCACAACTGGCGCTGATACTGCTCATGTGTCCATACAATGTAGACAGTACCCCCCCATGTTCAATAACAACCGCATTGCCATAGCCCCAACGACTCCAACCAGCGAAAATGACACGTCCACCATTCGCTGCTCGCACGGGTGTTCCGGTTGGTGCAGCTAAATCAAGCCCGGTGTGTCCGGCATAAAAACCGCGCACCCATGTCCCATTGGGTAGCGGATTAGCCCAGAATGTACCGCCTGATGGCTCGACTGCGCCACAACTGCCCGGTTGACCCGGTGCAAAGGTGACACGACTAACAGAGCCATCGGCATTGCGTTCTTCGGCACGTCCCGGATTCCATGTAATGGATTCTCCTTGTCCGCCGGGAATAAATACATTTTTCCCACCGGGCAGAACATCATCGGGGGCAACACCGACTAAATTGGGATAATTATAAGGCGAATCAATAATCATATAGGGGTCAGTAATCTGATACTGTGCGGCGATTTGTGACACTGTTTCTTCACGAGTCCCCAATACGCGATGACAGACACCATCCACAGGGGGGATTTGCAATACATCAGTTGGGCGTAGTACCAGAATAATACGCCTATCATTGCACCATGCGATGCTTTCCGACTCTAAATTATAGCGTTCTGCAACGGTGTTGATGGTATCCCCTTGGACAGCCGTATACTGCAAAAATTCGCTGCGCGGACGGTTTCCACTGATGATAGTAAATGGGTCATATTGGAAGGTTGTTCCATTGGATGCGGCAACAGCGATAGGCGATTGCAATAGTTCTGTCAATTGTTGTGGCGCGATTTCTGGCGCAAGTTCATCCACAAGTTCATTCGTTGTACTTGTTTCTGGCACCATGTCAACACTTGTTGGAATTGTGGCTGCGATTTCTGTATTGACCCCTGTTGGCGCTTGGGCAATGTTCGTTGGCTCACTAACGATTTCTGGTAAAGCGGTATCAGTTTCAGCTTGTGGCAGCAACAAGATAACAATGGTCGCTACAGTCAATAAAGCCGCCCCTAGCAGACTGAGCCATCCTAAGGCGGTTTGCCATGAGGGTGGGTTAAGGTGCTTATCTAAATCAATCGGACGCATAGCCAGCGATGGGCTGGTATCGTCATCAGGATTAATGGGCGGTTCGTATATGTCACTCATAAATTGAAAATCCTAGCGAATGGCTTTTGACTTTATCAATATAGTTTACATGACCACTCTATCAGAATAAAAGTCCTGTTTGAGAAACGTCAGTTTAGGAGTAGAACAGTGCATTCACCCATAAAACAAAACGGCTCTTAGTATAAGAAAAAAGCCGCTTTGTACTTGCACTATAGGGAGATAGATTTAGGACTTACGCAGTTGACCGTTATTTTCGGGCGCACACACGGGTATGCCCCTACAATTTTTGTACGCCACTGCGTAACTTCTAAGATTAATTAACGGATGTATTCCTCATACGAGGTGTATCCTGCATTGGCGAATAGTCCGTTAAAAATGAGGATATAAACTTTACCTGCTTCACCCGTGGGTGCATTGACCTGATACAGACATGAACCGGCTAGGCGATAGACTGCAACACCTGTTGATGCGCTGGCAGCAATCAGGGTGTTCGTATCCGGACATTCAGGCACAGCCGCAATTTCTGCTGGCGTGACAACAAGCAACAGTACGCCCTCGGTGTCATAGATTGTCAAACCACGTTCACCTTCTTCAAATGCTTGCCCATAGACAATAATCGGATTACCCGTATCGTAGTTATTAATGCGCCCATCAAAGAAGGCTGGAAGATTAGCCCCACTAGCCTCATCACTAGGGACTGCACTGACATTAAGGGTGAAGGAATTAAAGGTCATGCTGGACGTATTGTTGAAAGTATAACCGATATAGGTGTATGACCCCGATGGTGCTGTATTTGCATTATCGTTTGCCCAGTAAACCGGTGAAGTGCTACCCGGGGCCGTTAAAACAACCCAATAAGATGTCCCACTTGTGAGTTGGATGGTGGTTGATGGCGTGAAGCTAAAAACGCCGGCCTGACTGGGATTTACGGTTACTGTACCAATGGTGGCGATTGCTGCACCCGGAGTAAATCCCCCATTATATTGATGCAAGGTTGCTGTAACAACCGTTGTTGTAGATGTTTGGTCTCCTAAATAAGCATCAAAACTGGTGAGAACTACATTCTCGCCTGTCACAGTGAAAGCAACTCCTTTGAAGCTAGGACCCAGCCCTGTAGCAGAATTATAAGTGCCGGTTCCCGGCAAGTTGCCCAGCACGGCAGCCGCGTTGACTGTTTGTAGCAACAACAAACTCAGTACAAAAGTTATTGCTACCGAGGCAACTCTTGAATATTGATATCTGTTCATGCAAACCTTTTCTCTAATATCACTGATAAATTTGTACGATAAGCCCCTTTCGGAGTTTCACCGCACCTCACACAAAATGGCAATATAAGACGAGCGTTAGGACGTTATCGCAAATAGTTTGTTAAACAAGTAGTGTATTCTTGACACAATTTCTGATACACCTCAGCGGCAGCATCCAAGCCAGCCAACTTACTGTGATTAGCGTCTCTGAGTGGAATATGTGTAACCACTTGGATAAGTCAACCGCGTAAGTCCTAACCCTATTATGCCGTATTTTGTAGTAATGTACAGAGTTTTGGGGAATGAGTTTGGATGTTTGAATCAAAAACGAGGTCGCTATGACCTCGTGCTTGCTTGCGGAGAGGGTGGGATTCGAACCCACGCTGGTATTAACCAAACCGCCTTCCAAACGGCCGCATTTGTCCACTCTGCCACCTCTCCTATATGGAGCGTCAATATTATAGCAAATTATGGTTTGTTTACTATAGGGAAATAGTGCCAGAATGTCGGATGCGTTTTCAGAAATTTGCTATACTGATTGCTAAACACTATTAGAGAGGACATCATTTATTATGAACAGCGAGATTCAATCATTACTCAAAAGCCCACTCGCAGAAGACCGTAAGCGTGGCGTGGAGATGTTAGCACAATCCGGCGACCCTGATACATTGCAGATACTGTCGGCATTGCACAAGCGCGAAAGGGATGTCGAAATCAAGCAATTGATTGTTGAAGTCGGGAAAGCGGTGAAACGGCAAGACGATGCCCGTGGGAGTTTTGGCAGCATGATTGATGATAGTTATGGCGAATTGCCAGACTATTATGATTTTGACGATAAGCCTAAGCGCAAAAGTAAGTTCTATGAAGATGACACCTCATGGGCTACGGCGTTGATGGATGTCGGGCTGTATGGACTTGTCACGGGTGGCGCAGCTTTCATTATGATGATGTTTTTCATATTTGTGTTAGGAAATATTTTTCAGGAAATAGTGAATTCTCCCACATTTAACCCTACTGGTGATGTGAGAATGGCACAAATAGCGGATTCCCTCAGTTCACTTGGGCTGTCTCTCGCGCTCTTCTATGGCGTGCTTACAGCAATCTTTAGCATGGTCTTTTATGTGATATGGTTGGGCATTGTTCACTTGATGGCGACCTATGCGCTCAGTGGGCATGGTTCGTATCCGGGTGTTTTACATCGTGCCTTTATACCGATGGTTACTTGGATAATTGTTAGTTTTGTAGTGGGTGCTGTGGGTGGCTATGTCACATTTTCGTCACTTGCAAATGCCACAACGCTTGACCAAATAGAGGCTGCTAATGCGGCAAATGGTTTGATGTCGCTTGTCAATCTTGTGATGCTTGTCGGATTTTCATTCTGGTTGTCGGCAAAAATTGGTGAAAACTATCGGTTTGGCACGAGCAAAGGATGTGTATCCATTATCCTGAGTTATGTTGCCATTTTTGTCGTGGCTTGTGGCTGCATCTTTTTCTTCTCATTTGTTATAGCGAGTGTATTTCAAGCGCCCACTTTAGGCTTCATTCCTTTGTTCTTCTAAAATCAGATTAGAAGCGACACATGCCCTGTCGATTACGATGGGGCATTTGTGATTCTGGTCTGGTATACTCAATAACATTTGTTGACGCACTCTCACATGGAAAATTACGCTATGGACTCTCTCACCGATTTAACGATTAGCGAAGCACTGGACAAATTACGCTCAGGGGCTATCACCTCTGTAGAACTCACACAGGCACACCTCGACCAAATAGACCAATACGACGAGCAGATACGGGCATTCCTCACTGTCACCCGTGAAATTGCCTTAGAACAGGCTCAGGCTGCCGATGAAGCGCGTGCCAATGGTGATGATAAGCCGCTATTGGGTATTCCCCTCGCCATCAAAGATGTGATTTCGACAGAAGGCATTGAAACCACCTGCGGCAGTAAAATTCTCAAAGGCTATGTACCCATTTTTAATGCCACTTGTGTTCAACGGCTACTTGATGCTGGTATGGTCTTGCTCGGAAAACTCAACATGGATGAATTTGCGATGGGTTCGAGTACCGAAAATAGTGCCTACTTTGAGACCCATAATCCATGGGATATGGAGCGTGTGCCGGGTGGGAGCTCCGGTGGCAGTGCGGCGAGTGTCACAGCACGCATGGCAATGGGGACACTTGGCACCGATACCGGCGGTTCGATTCGCCAACCGGGGAGTTTCTGTAACCTCGCAGCCTTAAAACCGTCGTATGGCAGAGTTTCACGTTATGGCTTAATCGCCTATGGGTCTTCATTTGACCAAACGGGTCCCATGACACGCACTGTCGAAGATGCGGCACGTATTTTACAAGTCATTGCCGGACTCGACCCCAACGATAGCACCAGTCGTCCTGACCCTGTGCCAAATTATCTGGAGGCACTCACAGGTGATGTTAAGGGGCTAAAAATCGGTTTGCCAAAAGAATATTTTGTCGATGGCATGGCAGCCGATGTTGAAAAAGCGGTTCGGGCTGCTATCCAACAATTTGAAGACATGGGCGCAGAAATCAAAGAAGTGACTTTGCCACACACAAAATACAGCTTGCCAGCTTATTATATTGTCGCCACCAGCGAAGCAAGTGCCAATCTCGCTCGTTATGATGGCATTCGCTTTGGTACAAAAGTCGATACAGGCGATATGTGGAATACTTATCGTAAGACACGCGGCGAAGGCTTCGGTGAAGAGGTCAAGTGGCGCATTATGCTCGGTACTTATGCCCTTTCCGCAGGCTATTATGATGCGTGGTATGGTAAGGCATTGGGTGTTCGCTCGCTCATTAAACAAGACTTCGACAAAGTATTTTCAGAGGTTGATGTATTGATGGCGGCGGTTTCTCCAACCACAGCTTTTAAGTTTGGCGAAAATATGGCTGACCCCTTGAAAATGATTTTAGCCGATGTTCTCACAATTTCTGCCAATGTTGCAGGTATCTGTGGAATCAGTGTCCCGTGTGGTTTCGATAGCCAGAATCTACCGATAGGCTTACAAATTCTGGGTCCACAATTAGGCGAAGAAACGATTCTACGGGCGGCACATGCCTATGAACAGGCTAACGAGTGGTATCAAGCTAAACCGACGCTGATTCGATGACGTTGCAATATCAACGCACAAAACCCACATTTCGATATACAATCGGGACGTGTTGACCTTATAACGGAGCGAATTCGATGACGGTTGTTTATCATGAAGAAGATGGCAATATTGATGTCTTGCAAGGCGAAACGATAGGCATTATCGGTTATGGCAATTTGGGACGACCTGTCGCCTTGAATCTGCGCGATAGTGGCGTGACGGTGAAAATTGGTCTTAAAGCAGATGAAAGCCCTGCCATTGTCGAAGCAGACGGCTTTCCCTTTGGCGATATTGAGCAAGTTGCCCGTGACTCTAACATTCTCTTCATTTTGATTCCCAATGAGGTGATGCCACAGGCGTATATCGACAAAATATCACCGCATCTCAAACGTGACACGACACTGATTTTTGCCAGTGCTTATAATGTAGCCTTTGGTTATATTGAACCGCCGTCATTTGTCGATGTAGGCTTGATTGCGCCCCGTACTATTGGGGCAGCCGTGCGCGAACGCTATTTAAGTGGCGATGGATTTTATTCCTTTGTGGCTGCTGGGCAAGATGCAAGCGGCAATATCTGGGATACGATTCTGGCGTTGGCAAAGGGCATTGGCTCGCTCAATGCAGGAGCAGTCGAAATCACGATGGAACAAGAGGCGGAACTCGATTTATTCATTCAACAGGCAATCCTACCCACATTTCATCATGTCATGACAACCGCAGCAACCCTGCTACTCGGCAAAGGTTATCCACCGGAGGCGGCTATCATGGATTTGTATATTTCGGGTGAATTTAACGATTATCTGGAACGTGCCGCTACATCTGGTTTACTCCATGCTTTGCGCCTCTCCACCCTGACAGGGCAATTTGGTATTTTCAGTCGCTTAGAACGCTTCAACGAACTCAAACTTGAGCGCCTCATGGAAATTACGCTGGACGAAATCCGTGATGGTCAATTTAGCAAAGAATGGGCGAAAGAGTACGCCGATGGCTATCCGCGCTTGCGTAAACTATTAAAAAACCAAGAAGGGATGGATTTGTGGGAGTTGGAACAGCAAACGATTGACTTACTTAAAGGCTTCTAAGTTACAGTCTATGCTACAATTGCTTTGGGCAATATACACACTATCAATGAGGACAGCAGTACCATGGTCGATAAATCTGTTGCAGACTTGATTCAGCAATTGCACAATACCCATGTCGATATCCAGCAAGAGGGTGCAATCCGACTGATTGAACGGGGTGATTCAGTCGTTGCCTCTGTCTTGGCATGTTTAGCAGATGGCAACTCCGATGTTCGTTATCTTGCCACATGGGTTTTAGGCGAAATTGGTGATAAACGGGCAGTTGAACCCTTAATCGAGGCTTTGCGTGATAGCGATGCGCGTGTCCAAGATTGGGCGGCAAAAGCATTGGGCGAAATTGGCGATGAACGGGCTATAGCGCCGCTAGTAAGAATCTTAGAAGATAGTCCCAGTGCGATGACACGCCGTAATGCGGCCGCTGCCTTGGGCTGGTTAGGGAACGAAGATGCTATCTCGCCTCTAAGTAAAACTTTGTTTGATAGCGATGCCGAAGTGCGTGGGATAAGTGCCGAAGCCCTCGGTAAACTTCATGCCAATAATGCCGTTGAATCATTGGTCACATTACTCAGCGATGATGACGAATGGGTGCGTATTCGCACGGCTCATGCGCTAGGGACAATTGCCGATAGCCGCGCAACCGATGCTTTGATAAAATCCTTAGATGATGACAATGAATGGGTGCGTTATAATGCGGCGCTCTCATTAGGCGAAATTGACGAAATCAATACCCAAAAGGCTGTTCCCAGACTGATTGAAAAATTAGCACATGATGGCAATATTAATGCTCGTCGTGGGATTGCTACCGCGCTTGGACGTATCGGCGATGAAGAAGCCCTGCAATCATTGAAAACTGCTCTCGACAATAATACGGATGACATGGTACTAGAAGCCATTGACCGCGCCTTGCAGAATCTGGGTTATCGGGTTGGTAGTTAGATGTAGAATCTGGTATTTTTTTAGAAAAGCCTAACACAGAGGAACGGAGAATCAGAGGCGCAGAGAGCGTGATTCTGAATAAATTTCTTGGTGTTTTTTGCGCTTTTGTGGTTCTTTTCTGAATCTTCTAAAACTCAAGGTTACTTGACTATGATAAACACCATGCCCGATACTATATTATCGGTACAACACTTGTCTATTGACTATGATGGGACGACTCCAGCCCTCAACAATGTCAGTTTTGAGATTTGCGCTGGGGATAAAGTCGCCATGATTGGACCCAATGGTGCGGGTAAATCAACCTTGATGAAGGCGATTATGGGCTTAATCCCAACGCCACGCAGTAGCAAAATTGTAGTTGACCGTCATCGACTCGGCTATGTTCCCCAACATCAAACTATTGATTGGTCATTCCCCGTGACAGTGCGTGATGTTGTGATAATGGGACTCACACGGCAAATTGGTTGGCTTCGTTTTCCAAGTAAAAAACATTGGCAACAGGTTGATACGGCATTAGAGCGTGTGGCACTGTCAGACTATGGGCAGCGTCAAATCAGTGAACTCAGTGGCGGACAGCAGCAGCGTGTTTTCATAGCACGGGCATTAGGTCAACAAGCCGAACTATTGTTACTGGATGAACCCTTCGCTGGAGTCGATATGGGCGCACAATCTGATTTATTGCAGGTGATTGATGAGCTAAATCAAGACGGTCTCACAATTTTGCTCAGTACCCATGACCTGACGCTCGCTTTTAGTCGCTTTACAAAGGTGCTGGCATTAAATCATGAATTAGTGGCATTTGGTTCACCCGATATCGTTTCCCAATCGTCAGCAAACTTTCTGTCATTCTATTCTACTAATTAACTGATGTTACGCAGAAATCACAAAATATGATGCTAGTCATGATATTGAGATTTTTAGCTATTCAGCTTGTCAGCACTTCAGCTTATTTTAGCGCCTTATCCCTTCGCTGATTGGCTGAACTGCTGAAATGATTTACTCGACATGACATTGTAAACCTATTACTTGACCAATTTAATTCTTGAAGATTGGGCGCAGCACGCTGTCGCCCCTACGAAACCTTAAAAACTTTTTTGGTGATGTACTATAACTATATTCTTTGCGTAAGGTGAGTAATTAACATAGTTCACCCACTATGATCGAAAACACAAATGGATACACCATCTGTTCTGTCTGTGCCTGATTGAAAAATTCGTGCTATACTTAATCTAATGCTCGTTAGATTAATAGAGAATATTTGATAGGAGTCAATAATGGTTGATGTGATGAATGCTGCTGGTATGAGTTTTGAACTGACTGACGAACAACTTATGCTGCAAAAGATGGCACGCGAATTCACACAAAATGAAATTATCCCCAAAGCTGCTGAATATGATGAACATGCCACTTTCCCACAAGATATTTTTGACAAGGCGCGTGAAATTGGTCTCGTCAATTCCAACATCCCAGAAGAATATGGCGGTCTTGGCGCATCCATGATTGAAGATGTCATCATCGGTGAAGAATTAGCCTATGGTTGCACAGGCATCAGCACCAGTATCACGACCAATGGATTGGGTAATTTGCCGATTATCATTGGCGGCACCGAAGCGCAGAAAAAATACTGGCTCGGTGAACGCTTAGTCGATAATGGTGAATTTGTCTCTTATTGCATGACAGAACCGGCGGCTGGCTCAAATGTTGCAGGGATTCAGAGTCGTGCCGAGAAGAAAGGGGCGAAATATATCCTCAATGGCAGCAAGACCTTTATCACCAATGCCAGTTATGCCCATTTTTATACGGTTTTCGCCAAAACAGACCCCTCCGCCGGACATCGCGGTATGTCATGCTTCATCGTAGACCGCGACTCACCCGGTCTCAGTATCAGCAAAAAGTTCGATAAAATGGGGCAACGCGCCTCAGACACCGCCCAAATCACATTTGAGAATGTCGAGATTCCCGAAGAAAACTTACTCGGTGAAGAAGGAAAAGGTTTCTTGATTGGTATGAAAGTTTTTGATTTCAGCCGTCCAGCCGTCGGGTCAGGGGCAGTCGGTTTATTGCGACGTGCGATGGAAGAAAGCATCAAATACGCCAAAGAACGCGAAACCTTTGGTCAGCCGATTTATAATTGGCAAGCCGTCAGCCACAAAATCGCCAATATGTCGATGGATTATGAAGCTGCCCGTTTATTAGTTTGGCAGTCGGCATGGATGGTTGAACATGGTATGTCTAACCCACGCTTGAGTGCTACAGCAAAAACCTTTGCCGCAGATGCAGCGATGCGTGCGGCGGTAGACGCTGTCCAAATTTTTGGCGGTTATGGCTATATGCGCGAATATCCGGTTGAAAAACTGATGCGTGATTGTAAAGTTTTCCAGATATATGAGGGGACGAGCGAAATTTTGCGGAATGTCGTCGTGCGCGAATTATTCCGATAGGCTATACTATCTTTAGTGAGCCGAGTGGGGGCGAGGGATGTTTCTTTCGCCCTTTTTGCGTTCGTGGGTGATTCTGTCACTAGGACTTTTTCATCAGTTAGACTTGCACAATAATAGTGATACCCTTGTTATATCAGATTCGCTGTTGCTATCACCACCCAACATTTATGCAGTTAAAAGAGGGAATCAACAATGCCAGAACAAGATTTTGACAATGATTTAGATAATCGCACACGTAATCTAGCTGGCGCGATTGAAGACTTAGAAGAAGATATCCTTGCAGAAGCACAAGCACGACAAGGTGAGGGAAGTGACTATGAAGAGGTTGTCCCTTGGGTAATTGAGTTTCGGATTGTTGGTACGCCGGATATTATTCGTGCGCCGGTAAGTGAGACTTTGTTATTCGGGCGATTAGATGAAAATCATCAAGTTTATCCTCAAGTCGATTTGGGCAAACATCTGGGGCAAAAGTTAGGTGTTTCTCGTAAACATGCTTTGATGATAGCTCGTGATAATCGTGTCACTATTGAAGATATGGGCAGTGCGAATGGCACCTATATCAACGGGCAACAACTTAAAATACGCCGTCCCTACCGTGTGCGCGAAGGTGATATTTTGCAACTAGGGAATCTCAAGTTGCAAGTTCATTTTGTTGTTAAGCCCTCCATAGACGATAGAACGATGCACGGTTTCGGCAATGATGTATTTCTGCCTCGTGTCGCACAAGGTCAACAATTGCTCATTTTAGATGATAACAAAGATGTGTGTCGGATATTGCGCTTTGTCAGTAAACGCTCTGGATTTGAACCTGTGGTTGTTCATACATTGCAAGAGGCAATCACCGCTATAGATACCCAAGCAATTGATGGTGTCGTTGTCGAGGCAATGTTGCAAGAAGGCAGTGGCTTGGACTTGGTTCAATATGTTCGCCAGCAAAATGCCGAAAAAACTGTTCCTATCATTGCTATGGGCAACGATTCTGGAGGATATCGTGAAGGACAAGCCTATCAACGCGGCGTGGATTGGTTCATTGCAAAACCGATTGCAGTTGATGTGCTGGTTGAGGCTTTGGGTAAATTGGCTGCGATGGTCACACCTTAATGTAGAGTCCGATAAGCGATTAGAAAATGCGTAACGCAAAGATGCAAAGGGTGAAAGGCGCAAAGAAAGGTTTTTACCTTGATTCTCTGTGTCCTTTGTGCCTCTATGGTTCATCATAAAACCTCGCAAGGGGTTATTCGCCGTGTGGGGTTGTATCGCGGATAATAAGGGTGTCGAAATCGGCTGTTGTCCCTTCTTCCACGCCTAATGCCAATGTACCACCTAATTGCTCGGCACTATCGACAAAAACTAGGAAACGCCCATTAGCAAAGAAAGCTAGTTTATCCTCGAATGTCACCACGCTTAAATTAATCCATTCTGGTAGCGGCTCAATGTCTGAACCGGGGATTGCCCCTTCAAAGTAGGTCACGAATTGCGATGTACTACGATAATCGACAAGCGCCGTCACATTGCCTTCACGGTCTTGGCGCAAGCTGAGACGGTAGCCATTGATATTCGTGCCTGTCAGAGTTTCTGTCGTGCGAATCCCTAGCCATGCCTCGCCAACCTCATTGGGCAAGAAGCGCGTTTCAACCGTGACAAACAAATCCGTTGCATCGCTGAAATTGCTCGTGTCTGTGCCAGCGCCAAATATTGATACGCCGACATCATCGCGGAAGAGGCGGAAAGTTGGTTCGCCATCATGTACCATGCGTAAGAAATTCTGATTGGTGACAGCTTCGGCATCATCGCGGAATTGCCCATCAGCATTTTCACCATCGACCCACCATACATCGGTACGGAAAATATCATCGAATGTCTCATCAAGGTCACTCCGCAGATAACGGAAGGTACGGTCATTGACTTGTTGGATGAGGTCAAAGGCAAAAGCTGCGCCAACATCGCTGGCATTGGCAGATTGTGTGATTAAGCAATCATCAAAACGCAGCACATCGTTAAAATCGGTTTCAAAGCGAATGACTCCAGCAGGCGGTGTGTCGAGGGTATCTTCAAATTCAAGGTTGCCATCGAGATAGATTTCGATATTGTCTTCAATAATGCGGATATTCAAATCTTGCCATTGCAGACGGGTATAGAAATTACGAATGCGCTGTTCCCAAACAGATTCACCTGCTGCATCCACATAAGCCACAGTCGCTTCACCAGCCTCCATCACCATGCGAATCGCGCCACCTCCGGCACTTTCGCGCAGGTAGAGCGTATAACCACCTTCGACACTCCAGATGCGGCACGCCAATTGAATATCGCGGACAGGTGCCATAATGGGTTGTGCTGTCTCGTCAGTTTGCATTTGCACATACTGATTATTATCGGCATCGCGTTCAATCGTCACTCTGCGGCTATCACTGCGTTGCCATGTTGATGAGGGCAAATCGGCAGTCTCGAAATGGTCACTGCCCGGTTCTGCTCGTTGGATAGTGATATCATCAAAACGAACAGGACGGAAAGCATTGCCTGTTTGTAGTAAGATTTGACCGGACTCTAATTGCGGTAAAATGGTATCAACATGCCGCAGGAGTAAATCATCATTAAGGTAGACAAAAATACGTTGCCCTTCGACCCACAATGTAATTTGATTCCACTGTCCAAGTTGGATATTGGCACTCAGGTTTTGCTGAATAATTTCATTGATGCGGTCAGTCAAGGGGTTGACACTCGCCACATTTCGCTTGAGCAAAATCCGCCCCGGTACAACTTCTAGCACATTATAGCCAACGCCTTCATTGAAGCGGAAGACGAGGCGTGTCCCTTCGGCAGCTTCCAGATTGAAACGGAAACTGACTACAAAATCACTGGTACTGGCTTCAGCCCATTCCGGTTGTTCTCGTCCTAGTAGAACAAGAGGTTGTTCTAACCGCGCTTGCCCGATGAGTACCTGCTGTCCCCCTTCGTTTACGACCTGCCAGACCGATGGGTCATAATCTGAACCTTCTAGTGGGAAATCATCTTCAAAATCCATCACATATGGCAAACGTCCCGCCGGAATAGGTGTTGGTGACGGCATCGGCGTATTGGTCGCTGTTGCAGTGGGTGTCAATGACGGAGTCAACGTCGCGGTAGGCGTATTGGTTGCCGTCGGCGTGGGTGATGGTGTAAAGGTCGCGGTTGACGTGTTCGTGGCTGTCTCTGTCGCTGTGTTCGTTGCCGTCGGCGTATCTGTTGGTGTATTCGATGGTGTAAAGGTCGCGGTGGGCGTGTTGGTCGCGGTATTGGTCGCCGTGTTCGTTGCTGTTGCTGTCTGTGTGGATGTATGCGACGGTGTGGGTGTCGGCGTATCCGTTGGCGTATCAGTTGCTGTCGCTGTAAATGTTGGCGTATCGGTAGGGGTATGCGTCGCTGTCGCGGTGGGTGTATTGCTTGGACGCGGTGTAAAGGTCAATGTTGATGTAGGAGTATCACTTGGCGTATTGCTTGGGCGCGGTGTTCTCGTGGGTGTATCAGTCGGCGTATTCGTCGCTGTTGGTGTGAAAGTGTCGGTTGCCGTTGGTGTAAAGGTATTTGTCGGCGTATCGGTCTTTGTAGATGTTGGTGTACGAGTCGCTGTCGGTGTATTGGTCGAAGTCGGCGTATTCGTCGCTGTGCGAGTCGCTGTTGGTGTTTTGGTTGCTGTCAAAGTTGGAGCAACTGCTACCTCAATACTATCTAATGGTCCCCTTGCCAAGACGAAAGTGCGCGAACTGGGTATCCAGCCGGATGAGCCATCGGGGAGGCGGACTTGATACCAACTGCCCCCGGTGCTAATGCCGATAATACCGACCTCTTCACCGGCAAATATTTGGTCAAAACTTCTGACTAAATCAAACGAGAGACCGGGACCTTGCCGCACTTCTAAATTTTCTCGTGCTTGCGCTAAAGGTGTAGAAGGGGTTGGTGGTACAGGCGATGAGGTGAAAGTAGGTTGCGGTGTATCTGTAACATCACCTCGCGCTGTGATTGTCTCTTGTATCACATCTGTTGTCGCATCAAGAGCCTCCTGCGTCGCCGCTTCATCAAGCGCGGTTTGAGCGTCAATAGTCACTTGTTCTCTTGTGGCTGCGGCTGCCGTTTCTGTTGCCTGAGTCTGTTGATTCTGATTATTAAAGAAAAATACAACTGCAATTATTAAAGCGGCAATAACACCCACCATCATGAGCGGTAAGCGTAAACTGCCCGATGGCGTTTCAATCTCTACTTTAGATGGGGTATCGACAACCTCCGTTTCGATATCTTGCGTTTCACTAAAACTCGTTGCCGCACGCATCCCCGTACTGCGCGTCTTTTCAAACTTACCCAGTAAGCCTTCAATATCTTTTTTGTCACGTTTGGCTTGAATACGATTAATCGCTCGCACAGCCACAGTACGGATATTTTCCGGTGTGGATGTGGCTTCTTTAGCATCGACTAATTCTGATAAGGCATCGGCTAATTGCATTGCCGTGTCGTAGCGGTCTTTGGGGTCTTTTGCCAT
>JAUZRW010000117.1 GCA_030950085.1 Anaerolineae bacterium | reverse complement strand
TCTATCACTGAGGGTTAAAACCACTCAGCTATCCAAAAGCCATGCCCACTAAAAGGGGCAAAAAAGCAGGTCAGAGCGCCTTTTAGTGCGCTTCCTGCGCTATTGGTTTGCCAAATGCTTTAGCTTTTGGGGCAGGATGCTATAATTTCAAATGTGCATAACTTCAGGAGTTAGAGAAGTGGCAAATGAAGCGCCAAACTGCCAAGAAAAACGCTGAAAAAGGCTTGTTTTGCGTAATCTAGGCACTAAACACTGGCTTGGACTAGATTCTGCATTTGAAACAAACGTCATGGCTTAAACAAAATTCACGTTATTATAGCATGAAGGTAAAAATGACTGCTTGTTTAACAAACTATCTACGGTGATGCTCTAACGCCTGTCTCATTTTGAAATTTTGTGTGAGGCGCGGTGAAACCCCGAAAGGGGCTTGTTTCGTAGACTGTTCATAGCGATAAATCTTGTGTAATTTCATCAGAATTACCGGATAATACCAATTTCAAATCTGACCTGTTTGCATCATAATAAAGATATGCGAGATAATATTTTATTGTTAATGTGACGCAAAGGTCTACTTATCGAATCCGCATCTAGTAAGTACATCACCAAAAAAGTTTTTATGTAGGGGCGCAAGGCATTGCGCCCAAAAAACACATAATCTAATTTTCAAAGATTAAATTGGTCATGTACTAGCAACGACGGTTTGTACAAGTGCTGAAATCTGCATTTATAATTTTTTGAGAAGGCAAATAACAATGGAACAACCCTTTGTAGAATACCATTTAGAAAATAACAGTTTGCACGTATTTACATTCCATAATAATTCGCATAAAGCCGCAGAAGAATATATGCGTTTACAAAACGAAGCTTTAGAAATGTGGATTATTGATAACCACGCCGATGAACCCTTTCGCATGGTGATTGATATTTCACAATCTGGCTTATTCCCGATTAGCCATACACTCAGTCACTCGCTATCCTTGTTACGGAAGTATCAACAAATTCCTAATCGTTATTTCGCCTACATCACCAGTAATCGCAACGATTTATTGATGTTGCGCCAACTTGCCGAAGGGGGAGGGAAAGATTGGGAAGAACGACGACGTACTTTTCCGCCTGAAGAACTCTCCGAAGCCAAAGCATGGCTGATGGGTGTGATACCGAATTCTTCTAAGGAGTCTAATTAAGGCGACGGTAATAGCCTAGCCAATGCTTAATCTTGTCGTGAGATAAGGCATTAACCGTATGTCCTTTGTAGCCTGTTATAGTCGTTGCGGCAACAAGGGCGTTATAAACAGATTCTTCGGTACATTCCACCACGGCCTGAAACAAGGGATTCATGGTCTGATTATCATCGGGTAAACGTGGAATATCGGCACTGCTAGCTTTCGGAAGTGTATAACCTGTCGAGAAAGCAATTACAAAATCACCACTGCCGTGATGACACGTTGTTCCAGTACGAGCGATGCCAAATGAAGCCCGCCGCGCTAGACGTTCCAATTGCCGTGAGGTTAGCGGGGCATCTGTCGCAATGACCATCATCACTGACCCATCTTGCGTTGGGGGTTCGTGTTTCTCAGCTTCCAAGTGCGCTCCGATTGGCACACCCATAATCGTTAATTCTGCCCGTGCGCCAAAATTGGTTTGAAGCAATGTCGCAACAGTATAGCCTGTCGCAACAACCCGTGAAGCAGTGCCAATGCCGCCCTTATAGTTAAATAATCCTGTCCCTGTGCCAGCACCAACACACCCTTCTGTTACACGCCCATCAGATGCCGATTCAATAGCCGCAAAAACATGAGTCTCATCCACCACGCGATGATGAATATCGTTCAAGTAGCCGTCGTTGCACTCACCAACCAAGGGGTTAATCGTAACGATATCGGGATAATTTTGCAGCATATAGCCAATCACAGCATCGGCAACTTTACCCACATTGAGGGTATTTGTCAGTAGAATTGGCGTTTCGATGCTGCCGAGTTCGCGCACCTGCTCAAACCCGACAGCTTTACCATAGCCATTGACAGTATAGACCGCAGCCGCGACTTTATCCGCAAATAGATTGCCATTGTGGGGCAGAATCGCAGTCACACCTGTGCGAATCGAATCGCCTTCCAGCAATGTGGCATGTCCGACTTGTACGCCCGAAACATCCGTAATGGCGTTCAGGCGACCTGTCGGCAATGTCCCTACTGTCATACCAAAACCACGAAATCGTTGCATCATTGTCCTGTCATTGCCCTGTGAGTGATGGGTCATTGAGCCAGATGTCTTCGCTATAGAAATTGCTACCTTGTAGCGTGAAGTTGGTACTATACCCATAAGGCATTTCATAGACATTCAGCCCGTTGAATTGCGATACAACCGAAAGCGATACCCCTGTTGTTGAATCGAGTACCGAAACAATCGGTTCACAAACCACTTGGCTGGGGTCACGGCAAATCTCTAGCGAGACTTGGACACAACCGACTACCGCCTGCGAAGCGACACAGGTTGCATCGGGACGTTGGAGCAGATAATTCACACGGATATTATTCCAACTGACCAGTGTTTGTTCATCCACAACACCGGGCGTAACCACCGGAACAAGTGCGGCAGGAGGTGTATTCTGTTGAATAATTTCAAGCAAAGGACCGCTACCTGTCGGTGTGGGAGTGGGACCGGGACCATTACACCAACGCGCATCACAGAATGTGAGCGGACGAATGCCTTCTAATGTCGGCAAGCGGCGATAGATATCTTCGTCAAGAGTTGTCCAACGACGGTCAATGAAGACAGCAAAATCTTCGCCACTGACAAACATCATCGTTGAACCCCCGAAATTGCGATACCATGCGCGGAATAAAGTACCAGCCGGCATAGCCCCCATATAGTCTGTCGCCGCAGCATCAAGATAAGAAAAGGCATAATTTGCCTCTGCGGTGAACTGTATGTCATCTTCAGCTAATTCTGTATCTTCATCGGGTTGTGGTGGATTTTCAGCAATCCCATTCGCCGATAAGTATACAGCACGACAATATTCGCGCCCCGTGACATCAAGATTGGGTAAGTCATAGCCGTAAGCGCGTTCTGCGAGGAATACCAATGTTTGCAATTGCGGTTCACAACGGAAAATTTCACTCTCCCCTTGCCAGTTATTAGGACGAACGCCCTCGCCGAGTGCAATATCTCCCAGCAATTCAAGGTCATGGCGCAAATTACGGAATGTGGCAATTGCCGAGCTGCGTGTCGCGCCAATCCATGCGCGTGGACGAATACCAACCCCTAGTACGATATCCGCTAATCGTTCCATATCAGTCAGAATATCGGATGCTAATGTTACCGATTCAACATTGGTATTATCCAGCCAACCGGGGGGGCGATTATTCAACCCTAAAACTTCATCAGCAAGGCGTTCTAAATCACCGCGTACAGCCAAAATGAGTGACGGAGTCGTATCCGCAATAACATCAGCCTCCAAACCGAGTGCTTGGTCAACTAGCACATCTTCGATTTCACCTTCTAACGTGGGGCAATAGACACGCACTTCTTCTGGCGTTGTGGGACGTACACCAAATGCCTCTGTCAGCAATAAAACAATATTCATGACGGTTCGCGTACAACGTGTCAGCCGAACATCACCTATCCACTCATCAGGGCGCAAATCAGCTTCGGGGTCTACTTCGACACCGGGTTGCCCAACATCTAAATTACCAGAGAAGAAATCGGTTGCCGCTCGCTCCAAATCATGACGCAGGTTGCGCGTGACCAAATCGGCATTGCGCGATGTTGCCCCAATCCAATCGCTAGGGCGTAATCCTGCCCCATAAAGGGCATCCGCACTTTGCTCAATATCGAGAAACAAATCTGCCAACATACTTTCCGATGTAAAATCTGTCGTACCGAGCCATGTCTCAGGGCGTTCACCGCCGCCATAGACAAAATCGGCTAAGAGTTCAACATCATTCCGCATATTATCCAGTGCTTGTTGAAATAGATTTTCTGGGGAACGCTCTTGAAACGGGGGAATAGCCCATACCGTTGTCATCAGTAAAAAAAATAGCAGCCCCGGTAAACCCCAGCTAGTAATCCGCCTCATGCCTTTTCCTTTGCATATTGTTGCAGCACACAGCATATTATACACGCTGCACGCCATCGTGACAGCTACTTGATAGATAGATTGCAATTTGGCTTGTGGATTCCAATGGATTTTTCACCTAAAGACGAGCCAATTTTCGATTATACTATATTAAAGATACAGACAACTCTATAACAATAGATGACAGTTATTGCATTGTTTGTCGATAGTAAAAACTTCCTAGACCTATTTGGAGGCGCTATGTCCAACGTATTTGAATCGAAAAAGTGGACAAAAGAAGAGTTGAAAGAAATGGGCTTCAAACAATATGCCCGTCGCAAAAGTGTGATTATGGCACGACGTTTGCCTGCCTCCGAAACGCCGCTTGAAATCAAAACCGACCAAGGCGATACGATTATCGCCCAAGTAAATTATATGATTTGTTACACGGCTGGCGATACCGTTCAGCCTCGTTTGCAAGATTATGACCACTGGCCCGTAGAACCCAATATCTTTGCTGTGACTTACAAAGAATGGGATGAGGAGCTTGACTTAACCCCACCCATAAAACACCTGATGGAACTGGGCTGTAAACCGTATTATAAGGCAGCCGGTGTCTGGGCGAAGGATTTGGATGAAGATGTTTATATCCAGAGCCTAGAACATGAGAAGCCTGTTCTTGTCCAAAAAGACCGCGTTCTCGCTATTGGCTCAGAAGGCGAACCGTATCATATGAGCGATACATCCTTCAACAACCGCTACGACCCACGCCTGACAGAAGCCCCTGTTAAGCGTGCCTTGAAAAAATTAATCGGCTTTTTTAAGCGCGGCAATTAAGGTTCCAAATGTAATTTTTGGACATGCTCCAAAACATCAATGAGGGTATCAAGTGAATAATCTTGTTGAAGATAGTCATACCACATGGCGGCGAAAGCCATACCGAGAGCATGTTCATAACGCGGGCCGGCTGGTTCGTCACCAATAATGACGGCTGTTGCACCGCATAAGTCTAAACCTTCATCAGATAAAACAAGGACTGTTCCGGCTAAGTAACGCGCCCAACGCGGTAATGGACGACTGCGAACGGTGCGCTGGAATTTCGCACTGCGGCGGTCAAAAATCGTGCGCCCCCCAATATCCGGCGTGATAATGCGATATTCATGGTCTTTTGTGATATCCGCAGCGACCCACATATCACGTCCGGGAACTTCAATCATGATTTCGGGTTCAGCAGATAAATGTTCTTGTACGGCTGTCAAAAATCGAATCGGGGGATTCATATTGCTCCTTGTCATCTTGTACTTGTAACTACTCCGGTTGGAAGGATGCTATTACTTCCAAGTTATTCAAGTCCCCCTCCTTGATACTTCGGGGAGGGGGATTTAGGGGGTGGGATGAGTAGTGACTTGCACTGCCAAAACGTCATCTATTTCCAGTTTAGCATAGCTACACCACGAATGCCCGACTCATCCGCCACATTATGGCGAATTATGGTAAAATGCCAATTTGCTGTAATAAATTGAAATTGATGCTTTATGATACGAACTCAAAAACCATATTCTAGTATTTTTCTGCCCATTTTGTGGCTTCTGATAGTCGCGGCTTGTACGGCACAAGATGACCCTGCGGTAGTAGTTGAACTGGACAATCCTCCGACACCAACGGCGATTGTTATTTATGTCACGCCGACAACTGCCCCAACTGCCATTTCTACGGTTGCCTTGTCATCGCCTGAGCCAACAGAAACATCAACACCAGAACCGACTAACACGCCTGATTTATCACAAGTTTTTGCACAATGCGAAGCGGATTTAGCCTATTTATATACCCAAGCGAGTGATGCGTGTCTCGGTGAGCCAAACGGCTATTTCTGTAATGGTGGTCTAGCGCCCGATGCTGAACCTGTCGGCGCGATTAGCAATCAAATGGCTGTCATCGGCTCATTGGTCGAGGTCTCCCTTGTGGAGCGTATTAACCCACCGCCGATTTCTTTCGATAATAGTGGGGGGGTGCTTTGGTTGCGTTTAGCAGAACCACAGAATATCAGTGCCTTAATTGTGGGTGATGTCAATGTGACGGATATTACCCCGACAGACAGTAATTTTGCGGCATGGCAGTCTATTCAGGTTGAAACCCGTCAACATGCTACCAATTGTAGTGCGCCACGTAGCACGATTATCATTCAAAGCCCTTATGGTGATTTGGGGCAAATTGTTGTTAATGGGGTGTCTTTAGAAATTAATGGCACAATTGCGATTGCAACCGACGGCACAGAAACAGAATTTATCGCGCTTGAAGGTCGGACACAATTGCTTATTTTTGGTGAAAGTCGCATTATCCAAGCCGGTGAGCAAATCAATATCACTTATCAGGCAGGAGACTTTACGCGCCCTGTAATTATCCCAGATGCAGCCCAACCACTTAATTTTATCCATGTTCGGGATATGCCGATTACCTTGCTTGATAGACCTGTTTTATTGCCACAACCGGGTCTCGTTTATACCGATGGGCGTGTCAATATGCGTGCCGAACCGACGGTCAACTCACGCTTGCTTTATCAAGTGCCAAATAATCAACCCCTGAGTGTTTTGGGTGAAAATACAGAAGGCACATGGTTACACGTTCGCTTGGGTAATGGTGAAACAGGGTGGATGCGTGCTGACCTCGTGACCGGAACAGTCGATGAAATCACGGTTGCCTACGACGCAACGCCTGAGCCTCCGCAGCGTTTTGGAACAAATGTCAACGGTGCGGTTGTGGTTGCTGCGGCGGGTGGTAATTTACGCAATGCACCGGATGTTCAATTTAATGTCATTGATACCATTGAAGCGGGAACAGAAGTCAGCTTATTATCGCGCAGCCCTTATAGTCCGTGGGTCAAAGTCGATACGGGTACTCAGGTCGGCTGGATGGCACTGATTACATTAGAAACGAATGCCGTTGTTAGCTTTTTGCCGATTGATTACGGTGTCCCCAACCCACCAGGACCCACGGCGACTCCTATTCTGACGTTTGGTGGCGGACATGCCTATCCTGACCCACGCGGCGGTCAATAAGTGCCATATCCCACTCATTCGTCACAAAACATAGGATAATATACAATAAGTCCTATCATATTTTTGGAGAATGCTATGTCGTCTCTTGATGAATATAAAATACGTGCCAAAGAGCAAATGAAACGTGGCGATTATGGTGGTGCGATTCGCTCCATTACAGAAGCGATAGAATCTGACAGGCAAAATGTCACGCTCTATCTGACTCGTGGCTTGGCGTATTATATGCGTCGTGATTATGACCTCGCCATTGAAGATTTGACCGCCGCACTCTTTCTTGAACCGCAAAATCTGGATGCACTGGTCGCACGCGGCAATGCCTTCTTGCAAAATGGCAAAGTGGATGATGCCATGCGCGATTATGACGAATTTATCAATATTGCACCCAACGACCCCGAAGCCCCGTATGCGCGACGGGCGGCGGCTCATGCCAGCAAAGGTGAAATGCAAGCCGCGATTAATGATTATGGTCGGGCGCTGGAAAAAACGACTGATGATAAAGGCAAAATGTATTTCAGTCGGGCAACATTGCGCTATAACATCGCCGATTATCAGGGGGCGATAAAAGATTGCACTGCTGCCCTCGATAATAACTATCGTGCGCCAGAAGTCTATTCTGCACGCGGCAGTGCTTATGTCCAATTAGGGTTGCCAGATGAGGCGCTTCACGATTATTCCAGTGCGATTGAACTCGATTTGCGCGATGTGATGGCTTTTTATAATCGCGGCGCAGTGTATTATCAACAAGGCAATCTCGATAATGCCATTCGTGATTTTTCGCGAGCGGTTTCTTTACAGCCCGATAGTGCCTCAGCGTATTATGCACGAGCGATTGCTTATGCAGACCAGCAACAATGGGCGAAGTCGCGCCGTGATTTAACACAAGTCTTGAAATTGCAACCGAATAATGCGGCAGCTTATCACAAACGCGGAACTGCCTATCACCAGCGTGGCAAAGTTGATAAGGCATTAGCCGATTTTTTGAAGGCGATTGACATTACACCGCGTAGCCCTGCTTATTATGCGAGTTTGGGCGAGTTGCACATCGACATGAATCAGCTTGAGGACGCGATTGCACATCTCAAACGGGCGGTGTTGATGCAAGATGACGCAGCCGCTATTCTCAGCACCCGTATTCTGGCAGCATTAGCAGTAGCCTATTATCAAGATGGCGATAGTGAAAGCAGTCGTCGTTATTGGAATATGGTTGCCGAGCGTGATATGCGCTATGCCGAAATTGATGTTTTGCGAGAAAAATTTGGCTGGACAGAATCGCTTGTTAGTCAAGCAGCGACGATGATTGCAACAATCGAGGCGGAGGATTGAATACCCTGTTCGCACCGTATGTTTTAGGCTAAGATGCCCTTGTTTTTAGCTAGTCCGTACAATACCCCCCCTCCTACCCCCCGAAGTTCAAAGAGGGGGAACAGGCAAACAGTTGGGGTCAAATTTACGTGTTTGTGGTTCAAAAAATATGCAATATCCGAAAACGCTCATCATCTTACCTGCACTGAACGAAGCAGGAAATATCAACAAAGCCGTAACAGGTATTAAGGCGAATATTCCTTTTGCGGATGTGTTGGTGATTAATGATGGCTCTACGGATAGCACCGCACAAGAGGCACATCAAGCGGGCGCAACAGTGATTAATATGCCCTATAACGTCGGCATAGGGGCGGCTGTGCAAACAGGTTTTAAGTATGCGGCGCGTCACGATTATGCAGTCGTTATCCGCAATGATGGCGATGGGCAACATGCCGCAGACGATATTATGCGCTTGTTGGATACGCTGCTGACTAACGATGATGTCGATGTTGTGGTTGGCTCGCGTTTTTTGGGCGATGGCGATTACGGTACGTCATTCATGCGAAAGTTGGGAATCGGGATTTTATCGAATTTGCTAACTCTCATCACGCGCCAGAAAATCACTGACCCGACGAGTGGTTTTGCAGCATTCAATCGACAGGCAATATTGCTCTTTGCGAAAATGTACCCCCATGATTACCCTGAACCCGAAGCAGTGGTGCTAGTGCATAAAAGCGGATTGCGCCAATGCGAAATTCCTGTGACATTTCATGACCGCGAACATGGCACATCGCAATTTACCGCCCCGACGCGCTCTGCCTACTACATGCTGAAAGTCACACTAGCGATTCTCATCAATTTGCTGCGCCGCGCCCCGATTATTGAACAGTAGCTATCGGTAGTCTCACGATAAATCACGATACCTTACTTGCGTCCAATGCGCGAAATACACGATAATATAGCCATATTATTGACCTGCCCTGACTATGATAGGGAGTTTCATGATGCCGACTGTTTACGATTTTGTATCACCGTTTGACTTGAAAAATTGCAAATCGCGTCTCGCACGCCGAACCGAAAAAACATCACTGATGGCATCGAAATATGCGCGTCGTACCCAAGTAGATGTCTGGGATATCAACAAATATACCGTCGGCTTCAAGGTCTATAAGGCACCGCGTTCGTCGTTAACTTTGAATATGAGTTGGTTCAGTTTGCAGGTGACAGGCAAACTACAACATCGTCCTGATGGTGGAACAGTGGTCGTGTATCAAGTCGGGCAAAATCTCATGGGCAAGATTTTAGAAGGGGTCGGTGCTGTGGGATTGGGTATTGTCGCGGTCTTGATATTACACAACCAAGTCTATGATAGCTTCCTCAGCCTACAAGCGATGGCTGTATTCGTCATTGTAACAGCCGTATCTGTCGGTTTTACCACTATATATCGACAGTTCACGCGCAGCGAACTCATCAGTACAGTACGAAAGTCGCTGGGTGACTTAGACGAAATGTGAAAAATAAAGCGGCATAGTTTCTTCTCAGCACAATTGGATTTTGCCACAATGCAAAATTAATCACTGGTGAGCAAATCATAATCTTCGGCATTACGAACCAATAAGACTGCCCCGACTGCTTCCACAAGGCGATTAAGACGTTCGGCATAAATTGCTTCTTGACCGGCATTGGGCAGTGCCATACCGAGAATCGTTAAATCTGTGTGGTTACTGGTCTCAGCAATGATATCGGCAATCGGTTTCTGTGAATCATTAACAATAACCAATGGTTCGGCATCGACGCGCACATCATTGAGCAAGGTTGCCATGTGTTCGGTTGTCGCTTGCACGCCTGCTGGACTATCAATCACACGAATTAAGCGTACCTGTGACTGATTCCATGTTGGATGGCGTTCAATGAAATAAGCTAACAGCAACATCAAATCTTCGTTGCCGCCGCGTCCTTGCCACCACACATCAAGGCGTTCGCGCTTGCCAAAGCCCTTGTCATCGGCATGACTGAGGAACATCACAGACTTATGCAAGGCGACTAAATCACGTAACATTGCCATCTGCATAGCACGACCCTCTGCTGTGCCACTCCAACCCATCAAAATACTGTTGGCGGTAATCCCACCGATACCGTGTCCCTGTGCGAGAATAGTTGCCCCTGTGCGGAAATCTGGCACAATATCGGCTTCGGCAAAAGCGACAATACGGTGTCCGGCTATATAATCTTGAATCGCCTTGCGTGCTGTCTCTCGGATACCGCTCTGAGCCAGTTCATGGGCATCGCCTACAATCAACTGAAAAAATGTCACCAGCCCCTGTCCGAGACTGAGCCATTTCGCCACTTCAACCAATGGTTGCCGATTATGCGGTTGCCCCGTGAAAACAATGATATTGGGTCGCCAATTTTTCACTGTCCAGCGCGACTGTTCAAGCTGAAGCAATGCCCAGCGCGATAAGGCAAACCAAACACCACTTCGCACATCGCCCCATGTCGCCTGCATAGACCGTCGCTGCAAATAAATGAAAAAACCATAGCTGACCACAATCGCTACAATCGTTGCCGGCAGATTAATCAGCAGCATCACCGCATAACAACCGACTGCACCGAGCAATGAGACCCACCACGGAATGCGAAAACGGGGGCGGAAACTCGGATTATCGACTAACTTTTCAATTGCACTGGTAAGGTTGACCATGCCATAGGTATTGAGGAAAAACATCGAAATGATGGGCGCTACAGCATTCAAATCACCTGCCCATATGACGATGAGGGCAATGACACCACTCACCAAAACAGCCATGCGCGGTTCGGTTTTGCTGCCAAGCGTTGAGGCTAAATGCTTCGGCACCACATTATCATTGGCAATTGCCTGTAAAGTCCGTGGGGCGGCTAAGATACTACCCAAGGCGGATGATAAGGTACTCGCCCAAACGCCAGCTAAAACAGCTTGTGGCAAAATAGCAATCCGACCCATCGCTAATGTGTCACCGAGTAATTCTTCACTGCTCAGGTTGTATGCCATCAGAATAGTGACTCCCACATACACGGCAGCCGTGAAGATAATAGACAAGATAGTACCGCGTGGGATGCTATGCGATGGATTGGCTAAATCGCCCGACAGACTCACACCGACTTCAATACCTGTCACAGCCGGAAAGAATATCGCAAACACGATCCAGAACGATACCCCCTCGCTAAAGTTAGGAGAGAGCGCAGGGGATATCGCGCTCCCGAAACCTGCTATGCCACCAATGAAAAATGAACCGAGTCCGAAAAGGAGAACAGCAAAGATAAAATACTGAATCTTGAGTGCGAAATCAGCGCCAATATAAGCGATTAGAACAAACGCGAAGGTGATAATTGTTGAGATGAGGCGTGGGTCAAATTGTGTGAAATATTCAACTGTCAGCAGTGACTCTGTAAAGCCAATCACATAGAAAGCGATACTAATTGCTTGCGAGAGATAAAGTGGTATGCCGATTGCGCCGCCCACTTCTAGCCCTAATGAGCGCGAAATAATATAATAATTGCCACCTGCCCGTACCGTCATATTGGTGGCAATGGCACTTAATGACAAGCCTGTCAGTAATGAAATCGTGTTGCCTAGCGCAACAATGACCAAAGCACCCCATAAACCAGCCTGCCCGACTACATATTCCATGCGTAGGAATAAAATCAAGCCGAGAATTGTCAAAACATTAGGTGTAAATACCCCTGCAAACGTGCCAAAGCGTGCGGCGGCATTCGTGGAAACTGTCTTGTTAGGAACGGCTGTACTTGCCATGTCATTCCAAATTTGCTGCGAATAGTAGAGTTATAGTGTGTAACTATATCGCAGATTCAAACGTTCTTCAACTGCCCTAATCCCATCCTCAACTACTGTTCTCAGAGTCTTCATCATAGTCCTCGCCTTCATCATCGCTATGACCGCCGTTATCCACAGCCTCTGGTGGTTCGGTAGCATCAGGTGTCTGATTAATACTCGTTGGCATGACAGTAGAGTCGCTATCAGTGCCTACTACATCGGGTGTGCTAATTGCCAATAGACGAGGGACAAATAAAGTCTGACCAACAATAATCAAATGACCTGATTCAATACAATTCACGGTTCTTAAAATCTCGGTTGTAGTGCCAGATTGTAGTGCGATAAATGATAAAGTATCGCCTGTTTGCACCCGATATTCTGTCCAATCTTCGGGCATAGTAGCCTCACAGGTTTGTGCTGAGAGTATCGCTTCGGCAGTCGCGGTTTGTGCGTCAACTGTTGACTCTGATGAGGGTGTGTGAGTCATGGTTTGGCTAACCCTTGTGGCGCTACTCGTAACTGTGGGCGAAGATGTCATCGTAGCAGTCTCAGTCGGCGTGTTGGTTGCGCTGCTCGTGGCAGTCTCAGTCGGGATATTTGTTGTGCTGCTGGTGGGCGAGGGGGGCATCGTGGCAGTCGCAGCCGGCATGTTTGTTGCGCTGCTTGTTGGCGAAGGTGATGCCGATTGCGTGATGGTTTCAGTTGGCATGTTTGTTGCGCTACTCGTAGCAGTCGCAGTCTGTGTCGCTGTTGAGCTAGTTAGGGTAACGGAATTATCTCGCAAGACTAGCAAAATACCGAATACCAACATCATCGCCGCAGCTAACGAAAGTACCGTAGCGCCCGGTGGCACCCGCCAGCGACTCGCGCTGTCATTAAAATCAGTAGCTGCAATATAGTCAGTTATCGTCTTATCTAAGCGAAACCGCACCTGACTCAGTTCAATCGTATCGACACGAGCCTGACGGGATAGCTGCCCAACTTGTAAAAGTGACCGTAATTCATCTGCCAAGTCGGAATACAGTGCGAGGCAATCTTCGAGGCTTTGTCCCATTGCCATACGGTCAACGCAATCGTTGAAGACTTCCGTTAAGCGTTGCTCATTCATAAATCGCTCCCGCCGTTTGCTGAATCAATTTGCGGAGGCGTTGTACAGCGCGAAGTTGTAATGTCTTGACTGTATTGACATTCTTGTTCATGATATCTGCTGTTTCTTGTAGACTCAGTTGTTGGTCAAAGCGCAACAATAAAATCTCTTGTTGGTCAGGAGATAGCTGCTGAATCAATGCCCTAAGCGCGTCACGAGTTAACGTTTGACCCAACTCAACTTCAGGATTACCCGTGAACGATTCCAGTTGGTCAATTGTTTCTAGCGGCAAGGTCGGCTGTTGCCCATAAGTATCGTATATTTTGTGTCTTGCCACCTGAAAGAGCCATCCACGCAAACTGCTTCTTGGCCCCTTACCCTTAGCAAAATCATCTATTAGAGTCATAAAAACTGTACTTGTAATATCTTCCGCAATTTGGGCATCGCCCACTCGTAGACGCACAAATTGATAGATAGACTCAACATACTCTTGGTAAATTTGTGCAACCGCGCTCTTATCGTCACGGCGCGCCCGCTCTAGCAATTGAGAATCACCAGTTTCATCCGGTAACACAAGTACAATCATCAGACATCCAAATTTATTTTCATCAATTCTACCTGATAATTATCCTCAATTGCTGCCAATGTGCAATAAAATGAGGCGCATTCACAAGTCAGGTCTGCGCCTCATTGATACTCTTCTACAATTTGCTTGATATTACCGAGCGAAATAATCTCGCAGCGTAATGGGTTGTGCTATACAGATTAGCTGTTAGTCGCTACCTTCATCATCGGAAGAGTTATCTTCATTATCATCGGACGAACTGTCTTCGTTATCGGACGAGCTATCTTCGTTATGGGAAGAGTTGTCGTTATTATCATCGGACGAGTTGTCGTTAAGGTCGGACGAGCTGTCTTCGTTATGGGAAGAGTTGTCGTTCACACTGTTAAAACTGCCGTCATTGTCATTGTCTTCATAACCGAAGAACAAAATTGAACCAGTCTCGCTGTCAACATCTACACCACGGACATCATTATCGAGTTGGATTTCCCACACGACTGAGCCGTCATCCTTGACCGATAATTCAGCACTGCTAACCGTGCTACCCGGGAAAATCTCAAGTGCGGCAGCAATTGCTTCTTCGAGAGAGATGGTGGGGTCAACTACCACACTATTATCATCAGATGAGCTATCGGTGCTTGAGCTATCATCAGCCGAAGTATCAGTGCTTGCGCTATCATCAGCCGAAGTATCAGTGCTTGCGCTAATATCGACGCTATTATCAACACTCTCACCAGTGGCATCACTAATGCAGACTTCTGTGCCATCTGTGAATTCAAAATCCCAGCATGTATAGTCTTCGTCATATTGCACACTTGTCAAGCGAGCATCATCAGCAGCGAATACACGAGCAATTTCCAGTGTACCCAACAAACCAAGTGAATCTGTTTGGGCAAATGCAAGTCCGGACACCATTAGCAAGCTGATGAGGGTTAGAACGAGTAGAAATTTCTTTGACATAGCAGAACTCCTTTAGAGTAGTTTGAATTGACTCGTTAACGTTTATCGTTGTTATCTTTGAAGTCAGATAAACCCAGAAAAAGTTTACAGTACCAAAGTCCTAATCCGAAAATTCAGGGAAACTTCCTGCCTTTTCGCCGCTATCAATGTGCGTTTGCCAGTACAACAGCAAAGCACGGATAAAGACAATCACACCTAACATTTCAAAGAATTCCTCAACTGTCCCAATGGCTGAAAACCTTAGGGTTGTCCCAGTCTCCGCATAGAAACTCGCGCTGAAACTTTCAATGAGCAATGCGCCCATAATATAGAACGTCCCCCCTAACAAAATCTGATAGCGGATAGAAGGGGCTAAATGAAAGACAAAACGGAGATAGAATATCCCGATAATCAAGGCAAAACTGGCACCAACAATCACCCATGCAAAGTATAAGAATCCAGATACATTAAGAGCTTCTCGTAACGGGATGGTTAATTCTTCATGCAGAGCGACTCCTTCATCAATCGACAAGTAGAGAAATATAAAAGATAAGCCACGCCAATGCCCACGATACGAATCCGTGACTTGTTTGTGGACAATCAACGCTAATAACACCGCCGCGAACAATAATAGCATTGTTGAATACCATGTTGGCAGAGATTTTTCGAGGTTGATGTTGACAATACGCACAAATCTATCGTAGGCGAAGGGGGCATCGTCAAGTGATTCTTGAATCCAGCGTGCTGTGATACTTTGTATCGCCAAAAAAGCAGCAACAGCCCCTAATTTTAGTGTGAAACTGTTCAGTGACGAAATATGAAAATCCAGCGATACGCCCTTTACCTGACCGGACTTCTTACGGGGAAGTAATTGGGGAACAAATTTCCGCACGGCGAAATAGACCATAACAAGAAGAACAATACTCAGCGCCCCACCGGTTAGGATAAAAAATCGAGGCGTGAGAGTCTTACTTGTTGCCAGTATATTAACGAATTCTCCAGTCGTCCCGTCTACACAGACGAGGGTTTCATCTTCTAATTCAAATTCCCAGCACGTATCTTCTGTATTATATTCGCCTCTTAGGATAGTCACATCATCACCATAGGCTTCATGCACAAGTGTTATCGCCTCCGGCAATGTGATGGTCTCTTGTGCTAGGGTTCCTCCACTCATGACAAGCAGACTGAATACAAGCATCAGTAGCAATGTGAATTGTTTGAATCTCATAACGCATTGTCCTATCATCTTATTGATTATGAATTGTCCTGCTATATCCTTCTTGCTATATCCTTCTTGCCTATCTAAATAGCAGCCCATCTTGTCGCTGTTTCGCGCTCAAGCAAAATAACTGCTATCTTTCCACCATTTTAGGGATGTTTCTGGGCAGACTAGCATCTAATCTGCTGGGAAGATTTTGCCCGGATTGAGAATACCATGCGGGTCAAGCATGTTTTTCAGTTGGCGCATGACATCCAAGCCTGTGCCGTGTTCATCTGGCATATAAGGCGCTTTACCAATGCCAACCCCATGTTCGCCCGTCGCTGTGCCATCCAATGCCAGCGCCTTATGAACGATTGCACTGTTCATTGCCTTCACTTTTGCCAGTGAATCGGCATCTTTCCATGGAATAGTGACGTGAATATTGCCATCGCCAGCATGACCAATTAAAAATGCCATTGTTCCCGCATTGGCGATTTCTTGACGTGCAAAGGCGACAATTTCAGGGTATTTACTAAGCGGTACAGCGACATCCATGACATGAAATTTCATATCTGGGAAAGCACGAATTAAGGTTTCGTAGGCTTGATGGCGAGCGTGCCAAATTGCCTGTGCTTGGGTGTGGTCAACAATGGCGATAAAAGAGGCAGCGTCTAATTCATCACAGATTTCACGCACAGTAGCCACATCAGCTTCTTGTGATTCGGCATGGGCATTATGCACTTCCATCAACAACGTCGGGCTAGGTTCAATATCAAGACCGCGTGATGCCAGTGTTTGCGATGCTGGCGTATCCAAAAACTCTAGCGCGGCGACATCTACACCACTGCCTTTGATAAGCACAACCGCTTCGATTGCGACTTCGACAGTTTCAAATGCGGCAATCATCGTGCTACTATATTCGGGAACAGGCGACAGTTTCAGTGTCGCTTCGGTGATGATTCCCAGTGTGCCTTCGCTGCCGACAAAAACTTGTGTCAAATTATAGCCTGCGGATTGCTTGATACTGCGCGACCCTGTGCGAATCAAGCGACCATCGGCTAAGGCAACTTGTAAGGCAAGCACATTATCTTTCGATGCCCCATATTTCACCGTCCGAATCCCAGCCGCGTTGTTCGCCAACATGCCGCCAATCGTTGCATTGGCACCGGGGTCTGGTGGGAAGAAGAGACCATGCTTAGAGAGGTCTTTATTCATATCTTTGTAGGGTTTTCCGGGTTGCACCGTCACTTGAAAGTCATCAGCATGAACGTCGATAACATGGTTCATATTCCGTAGCGAAAGCAAGATACCGCCATGTATCGGAATAGGGTTGCCTTCTAGCGAAGAGCCAACGCCCCATGGTGTGACTGGAATATGCTTGTTATGGGCAAGTTTGAGGACATCAGCAACTTCTTGGGCATTATTCGCCCAAACGATTACTTCTGCGCGGTGCGGTTCATGGAAACTCTGGTCATGACTGTGCAAATCGAGTTCGGATTCGCCAGTGCTAACATTTTCTTTGCCGACAATTGCCGCCAGTTTATCCACAATTGTTGTAGCAACAGGCGTAAAATCAAGCATATTACCAACTCTCTAAACTATCGTTGTCTATATGAAC
>JAUZRW010000116.1 GCA_030950085.1 Anaerolineae bacterium | reverse complement strand
CGAAATGAGATGACCTGTGACTCAAAACCAACGCCTACAGCTTATTCTTGCCTTATACATTCCTTCTATTTTGATATCAATAGCATATACGCTCTTGACCCCCATTTTGCCAATTTTTGCTGGGGAATTGACAAGTGTGTATAGTATTATTGGCTTTATTCTGGCAGCCGAGTCACTGGGGCGTGTTTTTGGCGATTTGCCAGCGAGTTGGTTTATTCGTCGTATTGGGATGAAGCGCACTATGATGCTCGGTATTGGCTTGTCGCTACTGCCAATGCTAGTGTTATTTGTTGTTCACACCATCTGGTTGATGATAGTTCTACTATTGGTGGTCGGCTTTGGACATGCGCTGTATAATATTGCGCGTCATGCCTATATTACCGTCATTATCCGTAAAGCATCACGCGGACGGGCAATTGGCTTACTCGGTGGTGTCCATCGTATGGGTAATTTTATTGGACCCTTACTCGGTGGTTTTATCGGGGGGACGCTCGGTTTACGATATGGCTTTATCGGCTTCGGAATAATTTCTCTCATCACATTCTTTTTTGTATGGCGCTTTATGGAGCATGTGGATGCTCATGACGTTCAGCGCAATGAAACCGCACAGCATATCCTCATCGCTCAACTCATTCGTGACCAAAAAGCTGTTTTTGCGACGGCTGGCATGGGGCAAATTTTGGTGCAACTGACCCGTGAAGGGTGGCGCGTGCTGATTCCCCTCTATGCAGCTAATGTATTGAATCTGGACGTGCAAACGATTGGCTATATTATCGGCGCAGGGTCAGCGATGGATATGTTGGTTTTCTACATATCGGGCGTGGTTATGGATAGATTTGGGCGCAAGTGGTCGATTGTACCACCGTTTATTTTACAGGGAATTGGAACGGCACTTATCTTGCTAACGCATAGTGCCATGCCACTCGCTTTGGTTTCGGCTTTTATTGGTTTAGCGAACGGCTTGAGTAGTGGCACAATGATGACCATCGGTAGCGACTTCTCACCACCAGAATTTCGGGGCGAGTTCTTGAGTCTATGGCGCTTAATTGGCGATACAGGTCATGTTGGCGCGCCGATTATTATCGGGGCTGTGGCGCAAGTTCTGGTCTTGCAAATGTCTGTCTTAGCTGTCGCTGGGTCAGGTTTTGGAGCCGCTTTGCTCTTTGCTTTTTTAGTACCAGAGACACTCAAGCGCAAATCGGTTAAATTAAAAACATCATCATCCGTGCGGTGAGTCTAATTGTACAATGTCACTTCGTAGGGGAGTGTCTCAAACGCTCCCACCATGCGCTTGGACGGGTCACAGACCGCCCCCCTACAATCCAGCTTTTATTAGTTGCGGTGGGGTTTTCTCGTAATTTCCCAGTAAACGCTGATAGGTATCGGGGCGGCGTTGATGCAGCAATGGAAACAAATTCAAATATTGTTCGCGCATGGCAGGGTCAAGTTCGGCATGAAGCACCTCATCTTCATCTCGGCTGGCACAGGCTAAGAGATTGCCCATCGGGTCACAGATGAAACTACTGCCATAGAAAGTCACGCCCTCTGTCCCGACGCGATTACAAGCTGCGATGAAAAGACCATTCGCCACGGCATGACCGCGCATCACGGTTTGCCATGCGTCTTTACTATCAAAATCAGGAGCAGTCGGTTCGCTACCAATCGCTGTCGGATAAAAAATCAGTTCTGCGCCATTGAGAGCATAAATCCGCGCCAATTCAGGAAACCATTGGTCATAACAAGTGGGTGCTGCCATTTTTATTGCGCCAATATCATGCACTGGAAACTGATTATAGCCTTTGAAAAAGTCGGTTTCGTAATAACCATCACCAGACGGAATATGCACTTTGCGCGTAGAGTGACTCAGCGAACCATCGGGGGCATGAATCGTCGCCGTATCCCAATAATTATCACCAGCACGCTCGAAAATACTGCCAACCACCGTGATTTTATGCTTGCTTGCCTGTTCGCCAAAAAACCGTACTGAAACGCCCTCTTGCAAGGTTTCCGCCCATTGAAAACCAGCTTTATCACGGCTACTGGCGAAATACGGCAAAATCGTAAATTCTGGTAAGCATACCTGACTAGCCCCGTCTTGTGCCGCTTCTGCGATGAGGTCAGCATAGAGTTCTTTTGTGCTATCGACGCTGCCTGTCCAATGCCCCTGACAGAGTGCTAAGTGCAATTTATCCATGATTCAAATCATCCCAGAAGATGCCGATTTTCATCACCGAATCGGTATGTTCTAGTGTATGTTGTAGTGTTTTGCTATACATCCAAAATAGTGATTTTACGCCCCAGAATGTCGTTTCTTTCGTTTCGCACCATGCCGACTCATCATATTTTTTCAGCAATTGAATGGACTCTTTTCGCAAGGTACACCATTCGTTCAACCAATGCGAAGCCTCTTTTTTGTACCAGTGCCGTTCTTGTTCTGACCACAAATGACGCAACATCACAATATCTTCTTGTGATGTCGGGGAGGCATTCGGCAACCATTGGCGCTTGAAAGGCAGTATCAATTTTTCGTAAAGATACAAATGATGAATTTGTTGATGCACAGACCAAGCCTCAAACCATGCACCAGCAGGTGGCGCGAGTTTTAGCCGTTCTTCTGGGATTTGCTGCACTGCCCAAACGAACATATCGAGCGAATTTTGGTGTTGTGCCTTGAACCATTGGACATTATTTTTTTCGTTTGCCATCGTCGATTCTCTTTGCCTACTTTCTGCGTCGAGGTGGTGGCGCTTGTTCTTGATAATCAGGATTTTTCCACACAATGAGGACGGCTGCATCGCCCGCGAGTTCTTCTTCAATATAATCTTCAATCACTGACCATGCCTCAAAGCCGCGATTCATTTGCATGGTGACAGTTGGGTCTTTCATGTCGCCTGCAATCACTTTTTCACCGTATTCACGAACTGACATTTGGTCTTCGTAGCGATGATAGCCCATCAACATGCCACCAGCATACCATCCTCTAAGATTAAGCCGTTTGACCAAATCGAAGCGGGCTTCGTAGAGCATTGTGCCAATCCCCCTCTTGCGATACGTGGGGTGGACAGCCATCTCAACCCCATAGAGCCATTCGCCATCCGGATGATGATTATGGATATGATGAGTGCCGATTGTTTCCCACCATGCACGCGGCGGTTTTGTCGGTGGATAGTTGGTTCGCATTGTGCAAGCCACGCCCACGACAATTTCTTCTTCACTATCATTAACCTCATTTATCACAGCCACAAACTGCCCTTCAGCGAAACGCTGCAACATAGACGCAATCGCCTCGCGCCCGATACACTCGCGGCAGGTATCGTCTTCTGGCACTTCAAACGCTGCCCGAATAACGTGATGAATCTGCTCACCGTGTTCAAGGCGCGTATTCGTTATGCTTATTTTGCTAGGATTTTCTGTTTTGGATAGCATATCATCCCTGATTTATTTTCGTCATAGGCGAGTGTGTTGTCGAATCTGATATTTGAATGTAGTATATCTTGGATAGTGTTAAAAGCAATTTGATAATGCACTTTATTTTTTAGAGTATTTTCGATGAATTGGTTTAAATCGCAAGATGGACGTGGGTTTTTATTAGCCTTGCCAGCGATATTTTGGCTCGGTGTATTTTTTATCTTACCGCTTTTCACGATTGTTGTTATTAGCTTCATGTCGCGTGGTGCAGGGGGTGTCGCAGAATTACCCTACACGCTGGCACATTATGACCGCACTTTTGGCGTGTTTTCAGTGATACTCATTCGCAGTATTCGCATTGCCTCGATTACGACGATTGTTTGCTTGTTCATCGGTTATCCCTTAGCATTTTTTATCAGCACGCGCAAAAATCGCAATTTCCAGAACTTGTGTTTATTCTTCATCATTTTGCCGTTCTGGACAAATTTTCTTGTGCGAACGTATGCGTGGCGTATCCTTTTAGGCGATGCCGGGACAATCAATGCCATCTTATTAAGTTGGGGCTGGATTGAAGAACCGCTCAGATTACTGAATACAGAATTTGCTGTGCTAGTGGGTTTAATCTACGGCTTTTTCCCCTTTATGGTCTTGCCCATTTATGCGTCAATCGAACGTTTTGACTTCAAATTTGTAGATGCCGCCCATGATTTAGGCGCGAATGACTGGACGACTTTCTGGCGCGTTGTTTTCCCGATGACCTTACCCGGTGTATTGGCAGGTTCGGCATTAGTCTTTATTCCGTCTGTTGGGGCATTCATCACGCCTGATTTGCTCGGTGGCACACGCGGCTTGATGATAGGTAATCTTATTTCGCGGCAGTTCGGCGGTTCTGGGAATATGCCGCTAGGTTCGGCATTGTCGGTTGTGATGATGGCAGTGGTGCTGCTGACATTATTGGTCTATGTCCGTTTTGGTATCAACCGCGAGGGGGATGATTAATGGCTGCTGATGCAAAAGTGAAAAACCACGTTCAGGATATTTATGTCGATGAAAATGCTGTTCGACGTGATATGTTGCTGCGGCGTATCGGCAAAATTGGTCTCTACTTTAACCCGATTTTTGCTTACTTTTTCCTCTGGTCGCCGATTCTCGTTTTGGTGATATTCTCATTCAATCGTTCGCGCTCTGTATCGACTTTCACGGGCTTCACATTGCGCTGGTATAACAATATTTTCAATGGGGTGATGGGTACAGAAGTTGGTTTCTCGACGCAGAATATGTTATTGGCATTGAGAAATAGCATGATTGTGAGTTTCTCGGCGACGATTATCGCAACGATTATCGGCACAATGATTGCGATGTCACTTTCGCGCAGTAATTTCCCTGGCAAGCGTATTTTGGATGCTGTCTTGTTTTTACCGGTTGTAATTCCAGAAATCACACAAGGCATTTCGCTGGCGATTTTCTTCAATGTATTATTCGGCTGGTGGCAAAGTCTCACTGGACAACGAATTTTCCCTGGATTCCATACGATTATTATCGCGCATGTCGCCTTCAATATTAGTTATGTGGCGATTGTGGTACGGGCGCGGATGGCAAATATGAACCCCCGTTTTGAAGAAGCGGCGCGTGATTTAGGCGCAAATGAATGGCAAACTTTCCGCTATGTGACTTTCCCACTTATTTTGCCCGGTGTTGTCGCGGGCGGATTGCTGGCATTTACACTGTCATTGGATGATTTCGTGGTGACATTTTTCAATTCCGGTGTGGGTACAACCACATTGCCTGTTTTTGTCTATGGCTTGTTGAAATTATCCATCACACCAGAAATTAATGCTATTTCGACTATTTTGATGGTCATTTCTACCGTTTTAATCGGCATTTCGATGCTGTTACAAGGGCGTACTGCGTTACGGTAAATTTGTCTTCCCTACAAAATTTGCCCAATTTGTTTAATACTGTTCACAATATAAACATTTCTTGAAGGAGTACAAAATGCGTAAGTTGTTTCTTTTACTGATATTGGTAGGACTATTTGTTCCCGTAGCAGTGATAGCACAAGATGATGCCGAAGTTGAGCCGTGGGTTTGCCCTGAAGGGTTTGAAGGTCAAACGTTGAGTGTCTATAACTGGTCAACGTATATTGCCGAAGATACGGTTCCTAATTTTGAAGAATTGTGCGGTGTCAGTGTCAACTATGATATTTTCGATAGCGGCGAGACGATGTTGGCACGGATTCGTCAAGGCAATCCCGGTTTTGATATTGTTATCCCCAGTGGTAGCACGATTGCTATCATGATTCGGGAAGAATTACTTGTACCACTCGATAAAGACTTGATTCCTAATATTGCCAATTTAGAACCTTCTTTGATGGATGCCTCGTATGACCCCGGCAATCTCTACAGCCTGCCTTACCAGTGGGGAACAATTGGCATTGGCTATAGCACAGAGGCTTTCCCCGATGGTATTACGACATGGGAGGAATTGTGGGATTATGATGGCAGTGTGGCATGGCTGGATGACCGTCGCGCTATGTTTGGTGTTGCCTTGACGATTCTCGGTTATGATGCCAATACCAGTAACCCTGATGAAATCAGTGAGGCGCGAGATTACTTGATTGAGCGTGGCGCTAACGTGGTGACGGTTGCGGCTGATGATGGTCAGGAATTATTAGCACGCGGCGATGTTGATGCGACTATCGAATATAGCGGTGATATTTTCGCTATTGCTGATGAGTGTGAATGTGATAGTTATGCTTATGTCATCCCAGAAGAAGGCACAAATATCTGGACAGATAATATGGCGATTCCGGTGGATGCGCCGAATGCTGAACTGGCTATGGTCTTTATGGATTATGTGCTACATCCACAAGTTGGCGCAGACATCAGCAACTACACTGCCTATGCCTCGCCGAATCTTGCTGCGATTGAATTAGGCTTGATTGATGCGGATTATCTGGAAGACCCGGCGATTTATCCGAGTGCAGAAACGGCTGAGAATCTGTTTGAAATCACGGAATCAGATGCCGATACCGAGCAAGCCTATAATGACGCATGGGATGAATTGCTCATCTTCTTAGGCGGATAGTCATTTTTAGCGGCGGACAGCAAGAATGCTGTCCCTACGAATGATGATTTTTTGAACCGTAGGGACGTGATTTTTCACGTCGGCGATGTAATATGTGTATGGATAGGTGAATAATTACCCAAATTCTCTTATCCATGCTATTGTCTCCTCTACACTATAACAAATAATTAGGTGTCGCCTATGGCATATGATATTCGGCTGAAAAATGTCGTCAAAGTATTTTCATCTGGCAAGCATAAAGGGGTTGTGGCGGTTGATAATGTGAGCCTTGATATTGAAGATGGTGAATTTTTCGCATTATTGGGTCCTTCGGGTTGTGGTAAAACGACAACGCTACGAATGATTGCCGGCTTTGAACAACCAACAGAGGGGTCAATCCTGATTCGGGATGAGCCAATGGAGCATGTACCGCCCTTTCATCGTCCGGTGAATACCGTATTCCAAGATTATGCCCTCTTCCCCCATATGACTGTGCTACAAAACATCATGTTTGGGCTAAAAATGGAAGGCTTATCTGGGGATGCGGCAAAGCAACGTGCCTATGAAGCCCTCGAACTCGTGCGCTTACCGGAGGTTGCCAATCGTCGCCCATCGCAGATGTCGGGTGGGCAGCAACAACGGGTGGCCCTCGCACGGGCATTGGTCAAACGTCCGGCTGTCTTGTTGCTTGATGAACCCCTTGGCGCACTCGATTTGAAACTCCGTAAGCAGATGCAGTACGAACTCAAGTCGATGCAGCAGCAGGTCGGCATCACCTTCATTTATGTCACCCATGACCAAGAAGAGGCAATGACCATGGCTGACCGTATCGCAGTGATGAGCGAAGGACGTGTTTTGCAGGTTGGCTCGCCGCGTGATATTTACGAACAACCGCAATCACGCTTTGTCGCCGACTTCATTGGTGAAACGAACTTTATCTCTGGCACGCTCGAAAGCCATGATAATGGCGTAGGGCATGTGCGCTTGGCACAAGATACGGTTGTTGATGTGCAAATGCCAAAAAACTTTAGCCTCAGTAGCGGCGCAGTCACGATACCGATTCGTCCTGAACGAATTGGTTTATTGCCAAACGGAAACGATTCGCCCTTCCACAACATGGAAGACATAACTATTTTAACAGGTCATTTGCTCGATAGTCAGTATATTGGCACGGATACCCGTTACACGGTGAAAATTCCCGGCGATAATGAGATTGTCGTGCGGATTCAAAATGTTGATTATTTAGAGACAGTCGATTTTGAAATCGGGCAAGAGGTTCAGGTGTTTTGGTCGTTAAAGAGTACCCATGTACTTGACCATTAATTTGATATTTTCGGTTGTTAATTGCATAATCATTATGTTTGTAGAGTCCGATAATTGTTTAGAAAAAGCGTAATACAGAGAAACGGAGAATCAGAGATGCAGAGCGTAATTTTGGTTTTTTTGCGTTTTTTGCGCCTTTGCGGTTCGTCCTCTTTCTAAGTTTTTCCAGATTCTACAGTGACAATAGACATTTAATTGGTAACTAATTTAGGATTTCTTCATATGACCAAGATGCGCGTATTAGAGATGTCCGGCTCGTTTTATGACATGGGCAAGCAACACGGCGAAACCTTCCATGATGCGATTCATGAATTTACAGAAGACCGTATTCAACTCAGTGGCAACGAAAAATGGACAGGGCGCAGTCTCTCACGCGAGGCTGTTTTGGCACTAGCCGATGCCTGTGTTTTGGAACATGAACGCTATGCTCCTGAACTGATGGACGAGGTACGCGGTATGGCAGATGCTACCGGATTGTCGCTCGGCGCGTTGATTATCAGCAATGGTTATACCGACTTCATTGATACAGTATATTCAGTTGGCGATATCACCCAAAAAGCGAAAATACCCCAATTTGCATCCGATAATTGCACAGCCTTCCTTGTGCCGAAAGAAGCGACTGCCGATGGTCAGGGGATGTATGGTCAAACGTGGGATATGCACGACACTGCAACCCCAAATGTCGTTTTATTACAGGGAAAACCAGATAATGCGCCGAATTTCTTGGCATTTACGAGTATCGGCTGTGTCGGCATGATTGGCATGAACGAACACGGAATCGCTGTGGGTATCAATAATATTATGGCGGCAGATGGTCAAATTGGTGTAATGTGGCCCTTTGTCATTCGCAAAATCTTGATGCAAGACAATATCGACGATGCTTTATCGTGCTTGATTGATGTCAAACTCGCAGGAGCGCACAATTATCTCATTATGGATAAAAATGGACGCGGCTATAATGTCGAAGCGATGCCAACGCGCTTTCACATTGCCCAACTCGATAAAGAGAGCATTGTACATACCAATCATTGCCTGATACCGGAAAATCATGAGGTTGAGCGCAAACGGACACCCGAATCGCAGGCGAACTCGCAGCAACGCCTTTCTCGCGCCCAAGAAATGTTAGAGCGAGACGACATTACCCCACAACTGTTAATGGAAGTCACACGCCATGAAGAAGTTTGTCAGCGTAGCCAGCCGCCGATGCACGTTGAAAGCAGTGGCGCAGCGATTATGCGTCCGGCAACGGGCGATTTCTGGGCAGTATGGGGCTTACCGCCAGAAAACGAATACGAACATTTTACGATTTAGCGTAACTGCTCACCGATAGAAAATTCACCACAAAGACGCGAAGGTCACGAAGAAAAAACAGAAAAAAAGCCCCTATTCGGGATTTCATCGCGCCTCACACAGAATGGTAAAGTGAGAGCGAGTCTATACGATTTAGCAAATGTTACTACCTGCCTACAATGTCAAGAGATAAGCGATTAAATCGGCAATTTCTTGTGGTGTAAATATTTCATCGTATTGGTTATACATGGCATTCCCATAGCCCTCAGCAATAAATTGTGCTGGTTCAGTAATGCTATAGAAGGCATATTCATGTGCCGACTGCCCTTCAACCTGTGAATCCGCACGCTCCGCAAAGCCTGCTAAATCGGGGCTGGCAGGTGATTCTGGTATATGGCAAAGGATACAAGGCGGCGCAGAGTTTTTCCCACTGGTAAACAATATCTCACCTTGCGCGACATCCCCCTCTCGTGGAACATCGGCATAATTGATGACACTCGGCGGATTTGGATTACAAGCTGTCAACACAATTATAAGAACATGCGTTATTAAAATAAGTCGCAAAATTTGCATAGATAACTTTTTCTGTAAAAGATGATTACTGCCTGAATTATAGCAACATTAGCATCTATAAATCAGGATAAATGACACAATCACTGACCTGCTGAATTGCTATACCCTATAACTCTAACAATCCTTGACGTTTTTTCTCGTAGGCGATGACTTGTTCAAACTCAGACCGTGAACGGGGTGCGCCGTGTCCATCCACATAAATATGATAGTCATCGCTGAGGAAGGATTCCATCATCGGAAGAGCCAAATCAATATCATCTTCTTCGTGTAGATGCGATGGCGGCGGATAATACGAATCGCCGACAAACATCACGCCTGCTTCTGGGATACGCACAATAAGCGAGTCGCTGGCATGTCGTCCTCCAACAGCTTCTAATTCTAATGTGAGACCGTCATAATACAGTGTCAATATTTTGTTGAAGGTGATAGTGGGTTGGCAAATGCGGAATTCGCGCCAATCTGGAATGGCATCCATCATGGCATGTAAACTCACTTCGCGCTGTGGGTCGCGGTAAAGTTCTTCGCGTAGATATTGCACACCCCAAGGGCGTGTCGCATAATTCGCCATGATATTACTATTTTGACTTTGAGCGACAATCGTAGAGGCGTTAAAGGTGGCAGCACCAAAGGTATGATCCCAGTGATGATGGGTATAGATAATGGTTTCTATTGATGCAAAATCTTCTCCCGCCATCGCTGCCATAATTTGTCGAGCATGACGTGGGCTATTACCGGCATCAATCAATATGGTTTGATTTTTGAGCCGCAAAACACCAATATTGGGTTGAATAGTGTTCGGTGTTTCGTCGCGTGGGAACATATAAACACGCGGCGCTAACGCTTCTAATTCTCGAAACATGGGCATAATGTACCTTTGCAAGATTCGGTCAAATTGTATTAGCATCATGATAATCAGATTCAGGTCAAGCACAGTTTTGTATTTTATCGGTAGACGGTATCTATCGTTGTCTCTACAAACAACCTGTTTGAACTGTAGGGATGACACCTACCGCGTTCGAAAATTGCGGAAAATTTATAGCGGTACAAATCTGTGATGATTGTTACTATCATATTCGCATTTATCATCATTACGCAAGAGTTGGGGATTGTGACACAAATGACAACAACACCTAGCAAGCAAATCCAACGCTTAAAACACGCATTATCGGAAATGCGAGAGAATAAAGCAAGTTTCAGCGACGAATCCTTTGCACAAATTTTGATGTTGTTGCTGAAGCAGATGCGCCGTTTGCAAACCAGTGAACGCCAAGAAATGCAACCCGTCGATGAGATTCGGCTTGTTACCGTGATGTTCATTGATGTTAAAGACTCAACGGAAATGGTACATCAAGTGGGTGCGAGTGAGTGGAAAAATATCATTGCCAAAGCACATGAGTGGATTGCGAATATTATCACACAATGGGATGGGCAAATTGGGCAGTATCTCGGCGATGGGGTCTTGTGTTTCTTCGGCGCACAACACAGTCGAGGAGCTGATGCCTCATACGCTGTATCATGTGCCTTAGCGATACAACAAGCGGTTGCCAATTATGCTAAAAAGGTCAATCAGCAATATGACATCACGTTTGCTGTCCGTATTGGTATCAGCACCGGACGAGTTGTCGTTGGTATGGTCGGGGACGCATCGAAACAAGAATTGCTGGCATTAGGGCCGGCAACGAATCTCGCTTCGCGCTTACAAGGCATTGCAGAACCCGGCGAAGTCTATATTGATGCAGCGACCTATGCCCGTATTCGCCGCGACTTCGTGACACAAGCCTATGCGCCTGTCAAACTCAAGGGATTTGACGAACCGACCAAGCATTATCGTGTTTTGACTAAGCGCACCCAACCAGCAACGCAATTTACGGAGACGCACATCAACGGGATTGAGATGCCACTTGTGGGGCGTGATGAAGATTTGGCACTCATCAGTCATCTCTGCGACCATGCGGTCAATCAGCAGCAATTCCATGCAATTACAATTATGGGGGATGTTGGGATTGGCAAAAGCCGCTTATTGCAAGAAATGATTCATCTTACCGAAGATACTTTACACCCGATTGTGATGTCTGCAAGTTATGAGGTGCGAACGCTGCCGCATAATCTCTTGCGCGATATGCTCATCACACAATGTAATATCACTAACGAAATGGCGGCGGATGTCGTCAAGCAACAAATTGAAGCCTATATTAGCGATATGTGGAATCATGATGATGCGCCCAAAGCGGTTGCTGCTATCGGTCATCTGGCTGGCTACGAATTTGACCCACCAGAGGGCATCTTGTTTGATTGGGTGGCACGCTGGTTCAAAGGTGTTGCGGAAAAACATCCCTTCTTGTTAGCGATTGATAATCTGCAATGGGCTGACGAACAATCGGTGGGCTTGCTACAACATCTCGCCAATGCACTCGAAAACACGGCAGCCGTTATGCTTGTCGCTGCTCGTCCAGATTATCGGACTATCCACACCCACTATATGAAGAATCAGTCGCAGCATCGCCGTATTACACTCAACCGTCTCAAGTCAGATGCGACTCGTATACTGATTGAATCTGTTGTCCGTCATGTGCGCCGTGTACCGGGCTATCTTGCACAGACGATTGCCGAACGTGCCGAAGGCAATCCATTATTTGTTCAAGAATTTTTGGGGATGTTGTTCGATAATGGGGTGATAGCAGCAAGCGATACAGGGGGCTGGAAATACAATATCGTTTTGCAAGATGCTGTGCTGAATAATTTACCGAATGGTCTGATAGGGATTTTACAGGCACGATTGGATGATTTACCCAGCGAAGCACGTCTGATTGCACAGATTGCGGCTGTTGCGGGCTATACATTCTGGTCAGGGGCTGTCGCCCGTATCGCAGATAACCCCAAAACACAGATGTATATCAATACACTTGTCCTACGAGGTATCATTGTTGAGCGCCCATTTAGCGAATTTGATGACCAACTGGAATATAGTTTTCGTCACACGCTCTATCGAGATGTTGCCTATGAAATGCTGCCGCATCGTCAACAAGAGGCTTATCATGCTGTGATGGCAAATTGGTTATTGGAACGCATCGCTGGAAAAGACCAATTTTATCCCATACTGGCACAGCAATTCCTCAGTGGCAATCAGCCCGGAGCCGCCCTTTACACGTATCTGGAAGCGGTAAATGCACAAATTGAAACTGACCATCTGACAGAAGCGGTGTCCTTGATTGATAAAAGTTTGGGTATTGCGAACAAAGTCCCACGAGAAGAGGCATTGCCTGTTGTGAGTAAATTATGGGCATTACGCGGACAAGTTCTCATTGATTTAGGGCGCTATGATGAAGCCTCTGCTGCCAGTCAATCGGCACTGATGCTCTTGAAAGAAGTGCCAGATAAACAATTGGTTGAAACCCGTATCAATGCCGAACGCTCACTCGGTTTATCGTATCTGAGTCAGGGGCGTTATAATGATGCCTATGATGCCCTTACACGCGCTCATAATATGTTACCTACAAAGGCATCGTCGCAAATTTCGGGGGTGTTACGGTCATTCGGCGTGCTGCTCTTCTATCAGGGGCGCTTAGATGATAGCCAAGCCTATCAAAAACGCGCTTATACGAGCGCACAAGCCGCACAGGGTAATCGTTTCTTGATTGATGCCCTTCAACAACTGGGCGCAATTGATATTGAACGTGGCAATATTGCGGATGCACTAGATTGTTACGACCAGACCCTATCTCTCAGTCGTCAATATGGTTATTTGGCACATGAGGCGCTTGATTTGCGTTACTTGGGCATTATTCATCTATCATTATTACAAGCTACTGCCGCGGATGAACATTTCCTGAAGGCGAGTAAATTACATCAAGAAACAGGTCAGCAAGATGTCTTATTACAAGGCTATCGTGCCTTAGCTTTGTTACGCATGGGACGCAGTACAGAGGGCAAGGTGCTATTATTAAATGCTATCCAAACCGGAGACCGCGATATTTTCGTCCAACAACAATTGCAATTGCTCTATATTCAAGGCTTAGTCATGATGAATGATTATGTCAAATGTCGGGAACAAGCCTTGGCATTTGTAGAACACGCACAAACATCGAACCAGTTGCTACGGGCGAAAGGCTTACTCTGGTTGGGGATTTCGATGGTCAAGTTAGCAGACTTACAGGCGACAGAAACCCTCAAGATGGCTTTAGAAGCAGAAAAAGTTTATGGGGGCTTGGATACGTGGTGGTGTCATTATTGGCTTGCCAAATGTAGTGATAATGATGCTGACACGCAAATGCAGTATGCCCATGCTGCAAAAGCTATTCAACAACGGATTGGCAGCCTCACCCACCGCCCAGAATTACACGACGGCTTAAAAGCCCATCCCATTGTGCAAGAAATCCTGAATTATCCATCACAATCGCCCAAGTGATTCTAAGATTCTTTAGGACGCATAGTTAAATGTAGAGTCCGATAAGTGCTTAGAAAATGCTTAACGCAAAGATGCAACGGGTGAAAGGCGCAAAGAAAAATTTGACCTTGATTCTCTGTGTCCTTTGTGTCTCTGTGGTTCATCTTTTTGTAGTTTTTTACCCGATGTTACTTTAGTAACCCAACATCTTAGAAAGCAATGCCACAATCACGAACGTGATGGCAACTGTCGCCACAATGATGAGACCATAGCGCAGCATATCCATCAAATTATCAAATTCTGGTGGGGTGAGTCCTAGTCGTTTATTGTCATTATGCTTATTTTCTGACATGATGTGTCTCTTCGTTACAATTTCACTTTTCCAGTCTACGCAAAGTTGCAATAATCTGACAGGGACAATTTTACAATAACCTTTGCAATAATCCTATCAAATCATCTACAATTAAACTGTAATAAGCATGGGTGAATTTGGGGAATGTAAAGATGTTAAATTATCAACAATGCAAAGACTTACTATTTGAGTCTTATAATCAGGCGGGGGCAAAACGACACGGCTATGATTCTGACACTCGTGATTTAGATATTACGCGCTGGTTATTTGCAGAGGCACACTTGCCGTTTTCATTTGTGCCGACAGTCACGGTGACAGGCAGTAAAGGCAAGGGGTCAACGGCGATTTTGTGTGCGGCTATCTTGCAGGGCGCACAGCACCGCGTCGGATTGCTGACGAGTCCCAACTTTTTATCACATCGGGAACGGATTCGTGTTAATGGCGTTTCTATTTCCGAAGAAGATTTTGTGCGTATCATTAATCACCTCGCGCCAACGATTCGGCGTATTATCAGCGATTTAGCGTTAGGAAAATATATCAGTCCGACAGGCTTATTCCTTGCGATAGCGGTACAGTATTTCTTGGAAGAAGAGATTACGGCACTCGTCTTAGAAGTTGGGCGTGGTGGACGCTTCGATGAAGTGAGTCTGATTGAGAATGGTGTCGCGTGCTTCACCCCGATTATGGCAGAGCATCTCGATAAAATTGGACCCGAAATCGAGAATGTGGCGTGGCACAAAGCCGGCATTATCAAAGCCGATAGTACGGTGGTTTGTGGTCGTCAGCCCGATATTGTGAAAGAAATCTTGCACGATGAAATCACGAAACAAGGGGCGACGATTTATTATGTCGATGAGACAATTCATCACCTGTCGGGTTATCATTGGGATAAACAAGATGTTCAGGTGACACTCGATTTTATGCAGACTGAGAAGGTGTTTCGTCTGCATACACCCGCCAGTTATCAAGCGCAGAATATCGCCCTCGCCTATGCAGCCGCAGCCGCCCTTGACCCCAGCGCCGCGTATATCGAACCACATATTATCCAACGCACACGCTTACCCGGACGCTGCGATATGATTCGGCGTAATCCGACGGTCTTTGTGGATGGCGCGATTAATCGCCAATCCGCACACGCTTTTTTGCATAGTGTTCTGCCCCTTTTGAGCTATCCGGCGGTTTTGATTACAGCATTGCCGCATGATAAAGAGCATGAAGGCGTGTTGGATGAACTGATGCCTCATATGGATATGACCATTGTGACACAGGTTAGCGCCAAACATCTGATATTTAATCATACGGTGCTAGATTATGCCCGTTCGCGTGCCGATGCCGTCATGGATGAACCCGATGTGCAGCGTGCCTTTCATGCAGGATTAGATTATGTACAAGAGCGCGGCACATTATGGGTTGTCGGCACACAATCGTTGGTACGCGATGCCATTCGTTTTTGGGATATCGGCATGGATTGGTTGATTGTCCCGACAAGTTAATTTTTGTTTAGAAACCGCCAAAACGCCAAGAAAAAGATGAACCACAGAGGCACAAAGGACACAGAGAAAATAGGTAAAAGAGGGTGGACATCTTATGTAAGGCGGGGCAAAACCCTGACAGCCGCTTCTTGTCCATTTTAGTGGATGTTATTTCCTTAGCACCAGAGTTCATTCTGATGTTTTTGGTGATGGATAGGGCAAGCGTCAGGGAAGCGTCAGGCACAAGCGCATGACTTCGTTTATGCTGAGGATAAATTGCTCTATTATGGAGATTCCTTATGCGTACCCTGATTACACTCTATCTATTATTCATGCTGACCATGCCGCTATTGGCACAAGATGAGGCGACCCCCTATGACATTGCCTTGCAGCGCATTGAGGCAGCACAAAACAGTAATGCAACTGAACTTGATTTGTGGTTGCTTGGGTTAACCGAAGTGCCGCCCGAAATCGGCAACCTGACCAACCTGCAATATTTATATCTCAGTGGCAATGACTTGGCTACCTTAGTGCCTGAAATCGGTCAACTGTCCAATCTGCAATTGCTGGGTGTATCTGGCAATCCACTTGTATCACCCCCTGCTGAGATTGTTCAACAGGGACAGTTGGCAGTATTGGATTATTTGCAAACTGAAATGGCGCGTCGAGAAGCTGAGAAACAACGTCTCTTGCTGATGGGTGCCGGCGGTCTGGGCTTGTTAGCAGCCATGATGTTGGGTTTCCGTATCAAGCAACGCGGTCAATGGAAACCGAAGCAAAAACATGAGATGGCAGCTTAGAGAAAAAGCCAAACGTTAAAATGTTATGATATTCTCACTCAACTTGACACGTATAGGACAGACAGAAACCAGTTCCTACTAACACCAATCATGGATAGCAGAAAACGTGTTTTTTCGGCAAATTATGGATTTTGGGGTAAGGGCGCAATGCCTTGCGCTCCTACAACGAACTATGACCCTTTATGCACCTCATTTTCGATGAAATCCTTAACCGATATTCGCGTTAAATAGTATATTTCCAATTTTGTCCTGTCATATCATGACAATTCTTTGACAGCTTTTGTATAATCTTCAGCTTGGGAAAACGTTGTAATTACGTTATTATTCTTACGATGAATATTAAGTGGAGGGTTTTCGTATGCCAGTAGAAGCGACAGTAATTGTTGTTTGGTTGATTATCGGGGCGTTGGGTGGCTACATCGCCGGAATCCTTATCCGAGACCGCAAGCGTGGTTTTGGGCTGGTTGGCAATATCGTCATCGGTTTGATAGGGGCGCTAATTGGCGGATTTTTGTTTGAGGTATTCAACATCAGCATCACAAGTGCCACCATACCGATAGATGCAGTCATTGCGGCGGTAGTCGGATCGCTCATTCTCGTGGCTCTCTTAGCACTGATTCGGCGTTAAACTAAAAAAGGGCGATTCTCTGTCGCCCTACCCTATCTACCTTTCTAACCATGCCGAAAAACGCTCTGTTGCATCTTCAATAGATTGTTGGCGACTATTGGGACGGAAGTGAATCATGAAGTTGACACCATAGAGCAAGCGGTTTCGACAGTCACAAGCCAATCATTGCTTATCGTTCGTAGTGGTTGTGGCACAATAACATCAGTATTTTGTGATATAGCGACTAACCACTGCATTTCAGAGCGAATCTGCTGTACTGTGTGGCGGTTTGGGACATTGATTCGCAACATATAGCGATTACTATTAGTTGCATCAACCCGAAAAATTGTGCTGTAGCGGGTACTCACACAGGTCAGTTTTTGCGCTTCGATAGGGTACTGTGCCAATACAGTGCGTGCCATACGATGCAAGCGCCGAATTTTGCCTTGTTGTGTGAGTTGGTCGAAGTGTTGTATCTATTCAGCTATCCATGAGAAATCAGGCTGTGGTGCAAAAATCATCTTGAGTGTTTCAAAGATAGACTGCCCCTGACGGCGAGCCGTTTCAAGGATGGAGATGAGGTTGGCG
>JAUZRW010000115.1 GCA_030950085.1 Anaerolineae bacterium | reverse complement strand
ATCATCGTCACTCAGTACAGTGGAGGATCTGGAATCGTCATATGAGCTATAAGTTCCTGAAGTACCTGTTGATTGACTAGACCCGCCTTCACTTGTAGACCATGTGGTATATCCATTACTAGAGTCACTACTGCTATAAGTCCCTTCAGTAAATCCAGAATTTACTTGATTTCCACTGTCATAACCACTTGTCATGTATCCATCTTTGTAATCTGCTGGATTGTAGCTCTCTGTGCTACTATACCCTCCTGAATTATATTCTTCAGTATTGTAATCATTTAGTTCAACAGTGTTCGATACATCAGTGCTATATCCCCCAGTGCTTGAGCCATCATAGCTAAATGAGTTTGTGCTATATCCACCGTTATTTAACCCTCCAGTATTTGATCCATCATAACTGTATGAGTTTGTGCTATATCCTCCAGTGTTAGACCCATCAGTGTTATAATCACCTGTAGTATATCCACCTGTTGTGTACCCTCCATTGAACCCAGTCTGGCTCTCAGTATTACTCTGAGTAACTGACTCTGTATTATAAACTCCATTTTCAACTCCTCCACTTGGACTGGTTCCATAATAAGTCACAGTCTGTTCCTGAGAATAAGCCCCAGTATTCTGGTCATTACTCTGTGAAAGCCTACTTGGTTCTTGAATAGTCTGGGTTTCTTGTGTGTACCCATATTGGTTTGACCCTTGCTGTTCACTGTACCCACCCTGGTACTGAGATTCTCCTGGCTGCTGGTATGATTGCTGTTGGTAATTCTGAGTCTGGTAGTATGTCTGAGGGGTCTGCTCAACTACTCCTGAGGATCCACTGTAGGCAGTCTGGGATGCATCACTGGTTGTCTCTGCATAATATCCACTATGGGTGTTAGAATTAGAGTTTAAAGTTAAAGTTTCTCTGGCTTTTGGCTCACTTCTTTCTTCAACACTGAAGGCACATTTTTCAGCAATAATTCCTGTGTTATCTTGGTCAAGTTTTTGAGCTTCATGTGCTTTCACTGCTTCTTCAAGAGCTGCCTGGATTTTAAGTTCTTCTGTTGAAAATTGAGACACAGAAGCGACTGGTGCCTGGGTAGTCTCAGTTTCCTTTTGTCTGTAATCACGAATAACCTGCTGCTGAGCTAAGGTATTCTGGCTGACTTGAGCCATATTATTCTGTTGTTGCTGTTGTAAATTGTATTCATTTTGTTTTATCACTCCTTGCTCTTGTGCTAATTTCTGTTTATATTCTTCAACTGCCTGTTCTCTTGCTAATTGAGTTTTGTAATTCTGGACTGCTTCATTTTGGGCTTGAATAATCTGAGACTGATATGATTGTTGAGTTTGGGTTTGGGAAACTTGAGGGTTATTTTGATAATTCTGGGTTTGTGCTTGAGTCTGATAATTAATATTTGAGTTGCAATTTCCTCCTTGTACATTTCCTTGAATGTTTCCATTTTGTACCTGCCGTGTCTGCTGTACCTGCTGTGTCTGCTGTGCCTGCTGTGTCTGCTGTACCTGCTGTGTTTGCTGTACCTGCTGTGTCTGCTGTACCTGCTGTGTCTGCTCTACCTGCTGTGTCTGCTTTACATGCTGTGCCACCTGTGTCTGCTGTGTCTGTTGTACAGGTTGATACTTCTCATAATTCGAGTATTTCCTGGTTCTTGAAACCTCTTCAACTGGATATAATTCTTGAGCCATAGCATCATAATCAATATATCCAAAGACTGAGTCATCATCATAACCTTCAGATTGAGCTAAACAAATATTTACATTCTAAAAATCCACTTTGAATATAATTTCCTTCTTTAAGTGTTCAAATTTCAAAAATCCAATTAAAATTTCAGATTTATTAATTTAAATTCAAATCTTCATAAAATTTAAACTTCATAGAAAAGATTCAAGATTTTACCTCCATATCCATACTGGAACTGCTGTTTGACTTCTGGCTCTTCAACTACATATTCCTCAACGTATTCTACCTGTTGAACCATTCTATACAGGTTTAAATTATAAAACTTACTGAGCTTTTTCACCAACGGAATCAATAGAATTAATTTCTAATTCTGAGTCTGAAGGGATATATCTTGCTCTTGGAGCATATGGAATTTGGGCATCTCTTCCAGGAAGTGCACTTATTGAAGAAAGTCTTTCCCCTGTAAGAGTGGTGGCATCATGGGCTCCCATTATAACAGGACCTTGCTCTGAATATTCCTCTATAACAACTCCTCCAGCTATTCCTCCCATATATCCTCCAGAAATTCCTCCTTTATATCCTCCAGTTTCATAATGAGGCTGGATATTGTGATGGAAAGTAGAGTGAGTCTGGACTGGAATCGAAGAGGCTTTAGCTGATGTTCTTCCGACTGTTCCTGTATGGACTGTACTGGTTGGGGCTGAGGAAGTTGAATGTCCACTGGTAACAACTTTATTGGTTGTTGTAGCTGGTCTTGTTCCATATGTTGAAGTTCCTGACGTTGCAGTTCTTGTAGTAGATGGTCTTGTGGTTGCTGTTCCTGAAGTTGCTGTTCTTGTGGTGGTAGGCCTTGTTGTGGATGATCGAGAGGTTGAGGTTGTTGTAGAAGGCCTTGAGGTTGATGTTGTTGATCTTGTTGATCTTGTAGTTGAGGTTGAAGGAGCACTAATTCTTGCTCCTGAGGATCCAGAAATATTTTCCGTTGATATTTTAGGTTTAGTTGAAGATGCTGACACTCCTAAATTATTTGTGAGAATAATTCATGAATTTAAAAGAAATAAGGATTCCAACTCAGGAGCAGGAAATCTTTCTTTACTATGAAACCATAAATGAACGGATACCACAATTTGTTCATAAATCCTTTCTCCAAAAACTTACTTTTAGTTGCTCCAGTTGAGCTCACAGTGTTAACCCGAGATTCTGCGAGGTTCCGTTTCAATACTGACCCGTAATGTTCCTTGGTAATAATCTCACTCACAAGTAGTAGAGCTACAAGGGCGACTAAGATAATCTTAAACTTCATATTTATTTTCTTACTATAAATTTATAAACTGACTGGCTTCAAAAGTGTAATATATATCGGGGTTTTGGGGTTTTGGGGTTTT
>JAUZRW010000114.1 GCA_030950085.1 Anaerolineae bacterium | reverse complement strand
CGTACTCGTCTCGGTGCTGAAACTTTCTGTGATATTCGCAGTTATATCTCAACTGCCCGTAAACAGGGGCAAAATGTCATCCAAGTTATTTATGAGGCTCTGCTTGGACGACCCTTTATACCTACCTGAGCAGTTACGAATCCCCTAAGTTACGCTAAGTGTTCGTTGCCCTCCGTTTATGTCTTTGCCCTGCCATGTTGGGTTTCATTCCGCTATAATCTGCCCGATTGCACATGATAGATGAGTCAATTTGATGAACGAAGGTCGTATCTGGGAACGTTTCGACTATATCCTGTTGGGTGCTACGCTGATTTTAGTGGTCTTTGGTGTCATGGTTATCTATAGTGCGACACAAGATGCCGTTGACCCGACCTTGATAACTCGTGTTCCTGACCAGATTCGCTTCGGTATTTTTGGTGTCATTGCCCTATTCGCTGTTACCGCAATTGATTACCGAATGTTGGGTGGCATCCATTCTTGGTTGTACGGCACAATGGTTGTTTTGCTGCTAGCAGTCGTTTTCGTGGGTACAGAAGGCGATGCAGGAGCAAAGCGTTGGTTAAATGTCGGCATTCTCATCCAGCCCTCCGAAATCTGTAAGTTGTTTATCATCATCACATTGGCTCAATTTTATGATGAACGCTACAAACAGATGGATAGTATCCTCACAGTATTCAAGTCGATGCTACATCTGGGTTTGATTGCAGGCTTGGTTTTTGTTCAGCCGGATTTAGGGACAACCATCGTTTTTGTCGTTATTTGGGCAACCATTACATGGGGCGCGGGTTTGCGGTTAAAACACATAGCGATGCTTGGCTTTGCTGGCTTGCTCTTGATGCCAATTGCCTTAACCCAACTCCAAGCCTATCAACTTGAACGTATTACGAACTTTTTATTCCCACAAGAAGATTTAGAGGCACAGTTTGGTTCGCAATATAATATTGAACAAGCGCGGATTAGTATCGGCTCTGGCGGATTATTCGGCAAAGGATACACGGCTGGTTCACAAAATTCAGGGCGTTTTTTACGTGTGCGCCATACTGACTTTATTTTCAGTGTGATTGCCCATGAATTCGGTTTTGTGGGCGGTGTTGTCACGATGGCGTTGCTTGGACTTGTCATTTATCGAATCTTACGTGGCGCACGTTACGCTGCTGACCCATTAGGAAGCATGATTTGTTATGGTGTGGCAGGCATGATTTTCTTCCAAACAGTGGTGTCTATCGGCATGAACCTGAATCTGATGCCGGTCACTGGTTTAACTTTGCCTTTCGTGAGTTCTGGCGGTACATCGTTGTTATTCACGATGATTGGGGTTGGTTTAGCTGAAAGCGTCATCGTGCGTCGCCGTCGCCTTGAAGTTTAGCCTATTGTGACCTCTTGTAACCCAAGTATTTTTCAGTATAATACCCCTTGCCTGATTTCGATTTATAGATTCAAACTATTGTGCATCAAATGAGGAGATAATACGTGGTTGATAAACCTGTACGCACGCGATTTGCCCCTAGTCCTACTGGGTCAATTCATATCGGCGGAATGCGCCAAGCACTGTTTAGTTGGTTATATGCTCGTCGGCATGGCGGTCAATTTATCTTACGAATTGAAGATACTGACCAAGAGCGCTTCATTGAAGGGTCGCTTAATCTCATTTATGAGGCTTTTGATTGGTTTGACCTTGATATAGATGAAGGGCCCCGTCAAGGTGGCGAATTTGGATCCTATGTTCAGTCTGAGCGATTGGAATTGTACCAGCAATGGGCAAATTGGTTATTAGAAAATGGTCATGCGTACAAGGCATTTGAAACACCGCAAGAACTCGCTCAAATTCGTGAAGAACGTGAGAAAATGGGTAAGGCGGGCTATGACGGACGCGCTCGCAACCTCACTACGGATGAGATTGCACAATTCGAGGCTGAAGGACGCAAACCGGTTCTACGCTTTAAGATGCCGCGTGAGGGTAAAACTCGTACTTCTGATATGATTCGGGGTATCACTGAATTTGATAATAGCCAACTGAACGACCCTGTTATCCTCAAATCGGACGGCTTCCCGACTTATCATTTGGCGCATGTGATTGACGACCATTTTATGGAAATTTCGCATATTACACGCGGCGTTGAGTGGTTGCCCTCTTTACCACTTCATTGGAATATATTTGAAGCATTCGGTTGGGAGAAACCTATCTTCGCGCATTTGCCCCTGATTATGGATGATAAAGGGCAAAAACTGAGCAAGCGTAAAACGATTGAGGGTGGTAAAAGCGATGTTCCGGTGATTGTCCATGATTTTATTGATGCGGGATACTTACCCGAAGCGGTAACGAATTTCATCACTAATATTGGCTGGAATTTTGGCGATAATCAAGAAATATTTAGCCGCGAAGAAGCAATGAAACGCTTTGACCTTACAGATATCAACAAGGCTAATGCTGCTTATCCGATTGAAAAACTAGAGTCTATTAATCAGTATTATATTCAAGCAATGGAGACTTCCAAACTTGCAAATCTACTCAAGCCAGTTTTTGAAGATGCAGGTTACACTGTCGATATAGCATTAATGGAACAAGTTGTTCCTATCATCAACACGCGCCTCAAAAAACTTAAGGAAGCGCCGAATATTGCTGGTTTCTTGTTTGCTGATTGGGCAAAATTTGAAGCGCCACCTGCTGAGTGGATGATTCACAAAAAATCGACGGCTGCCGAATCAGTCACGATACTCCAACGTGTAATAGAACTTATCGAATCACTAGAAGATTTTTCGCCGACGGCACAGTATGATGCTTTCAAAGCGTTAGCAGGAGAAATGGGTATTTCTAACAGTGTCTTGTTCACCCCCCTCCGTATCAGTGTTACCGGAAAGCGTGTTCATCCACCGATTTTTGAAACGCTTGAAATTCTAGGGAAAGACGAAGCTATTCGTCGTATCAAATTGGCAATTGACCAGCTACAAAAAATCGTATCCAACTGAAAAGTCTTGACTTTAGAGAGCATTATTCCTATAATGTTCTCCATATTGGGAGATAGTTTAATTGGCAAAACAGTGGATTCTGGTTCCATCGTTCCCGGTTCGAGTCCAGGTCTCCCAGCTAAACAAGACTTGACTCGAACATTCAAGTCCGTTCCGTCCAACATTTTTGTTGGTCGTTTTGATTCCTAAAGAGCTACTCATTTCTCCACTACAATGACGCACCTACTCCGAAATATCTTGCAAAGCTGCACAAAGCGATACTGAAGCAAAACTCTACATGCCATCTGTTGAACCTGCTATCCCATAATTGCCTTAATTCCGCTACAATATCGGCATGTTGTAGGATTAGTCAGGATATTTTATGGACAGAGGAAAATTAATGCGCGGATTGGTCTTCGGCGCAGTTGCTGGCATCATCGGCATTGGTTTATTCGTGTTTCTCTTCACTGTTGCGCTCGCAGATATGGAGCAACCCGCCCGATTATTTACAGCATTCTTTGTGCCGATTCTGGTCATTGGGATTCTCGCACTTGGTTATCACTTCTTGACGCGGTGATTCAACTCGATTTTTGGAAGCGCATGACCAGTACAACAGGCATTTTACCTGCAATGCTTGGTTCTAAAATGCCTGTCATAGATAAGCCAAGCGACTGTCCGATGCGAAAATAATCTGCTACAAGATGAACATAGTGTTCGACATTGTAAACCTTGCCATCGGCAGCATGAAAAGTCCGTCGTGCGCCCGATAAATATTGAAACGGGTGAAAGTCACTAATGAGAGCAATACCATTAGGTTTCAGGACGCGGCTAATTTCACGCATCGAATCGTCAATTTGTGGCAGATGACCGAGTGCAAGTCCACATAAAACCACATCAATAGAAGCGGTAGCTAAGGGTAACGCCTCTGTTGTCGATAACCCGACCTGCGCGATTTTTGCCGATTGCAACATTGCCAAGCTGTTATCAACACCCACAACTTGCGCGGCATCCTGCTCTTGTGCAATCACAGCATAACGCCCTGTCCCACAGGCTAAGTCCAGCACAATTTTGTCTTGTAGATTAGGTGATAATGCAAGCATGGCTTTTTCTTCAATTGCCATGAGGGGATTATGAGCATGAGCCGCATAAGAATCTGCCCATTTTTCGTAGGCATCGGTACTCGATAGTGTACGGGGTGAGCGCCGTAACAAACGTCGAAGCAATCTCATCGGGTTATCGACAGCAGTACAAGGTCAACCCATTGATGAAAATACTCACTGTGGGCATTGTAGAGTAAGCGTGTCTGTAAAGGCAGCCGCAGCCATAAATAAGCGATGCGCCGCCGTTCTTCACGGTCTGTTCGCTGCACCAGTTCAAAGTACCAACGTGGAAACATACGGAATATGGCATGATATTTTGACCGCCAATCATCAAGCCTATCGCGCATAGATGCCAGCATTGTGCCAGTCACCAAGCCAAGAATAAACAAAATTCCGGCGCGATAATATAAAAACAAAGCGAAATAGAGGAATAAAGTTGCCCAAACGATGAGTGTAAAAATCGGGCTAGAAACTTTCTCTTCGCCATAATGCTCAAAACTGGCAAGTACCGGGTCTTTATAAGTTCCCAGCACAATTAAAAATGAGCGTAGTGTCATCATTAATGTGAGAAACGACATCGTTAAAAGAAAGTACATCAGGCTACATCCTCATCAATGCACGAGTCCCTTTATGCAACGGACACACACACCGCGCGCATTCTGGTCTTTGTCCCGTTCGATAGGCTCGCCGTAATTCTTGTGCAGCATCCCAATTAATCGCCTCTGACAATGTTTCGCCGTCGGGTTGTAAGCGACCATAAGTCGGCAAAAAATAACAGGGACGTAAGCGACCATCAACTTCTATAACCGTGCTAAAATGGGGTGCATTACAAGGTGGGCGCGGAAAATCACCCTCGCCTATCACGGACTTAAAATATTGTGCCAGAATACGCTGCAATTTATCGGGCGATTCTGCCATCCGTCCGACAGCATAAGCATCAGCATATTGTATCGCTAGTGTCTCTATTATACGCTCTAATTCAACAATTTCGGCTAAAGAAAGTGCGCCATCAGGGGTTAAAAGGTCGCGGTCTCCAAAGGCAAAGGGATTACTGACATCAATTGCGAGAAAACTTATCGTAGTCACATCATGGGCAAGAGCAACATCAATAATTTGCGGTATTTCACGAAAATTCGCCTGCTGTACTGTCGTGCGTGTCGTCACAGGGACACCCCCTGCACGCACACTATCGACTCCCTCAAGAATCACATCAAAGGCATCCACACCACGAATTGTAGCATAGGTCGCGGCAGTACCACCATCAAGACTGAGAATCACTTCATCCACACTTGCAATCACTTCTTCGGCTTGTTTTCGCAAGAATAGCCCGTTTGTCAGCAACATCATATGCACCCCTTCCGCCCGAAAGCGTTGGGCAATTTGTGACCATTGTGGGTGCTGCATTGCCTCACCCCCACTCAGCAAAATCCAGCGTATACCGAGTTCTGAACAAACATCAGCAATACTCTCAACTAAGGGCATAGGCATATTGCGGCGCGGATTCTGCCAAATATCGCACATTTGACAACGGCTATTGCAACCATCCGTTAAGTACAAAACGAGTAGTGGCATAGAGAATAGTTTGTCTCCTGCGAGATTCAACAAACGTTTTGCACGATACAGCATATGACGGTTATCCTGTTACATCAAGCGAGCAAATGCGTTATCATAATACAATAAGTCCAGAAGATAGGCGAGGATTTTCCCATTCTTGCAGTAGATGTGTTACAATCATCAACCTAGAATAGACATTTTCTTGACGCGAAAAACAATGATTAATCCTGACCTTATTAAACAGGGACAAGGGCCTCGTATGGCGTTCTTGCTAACCCCTGACCCCAAATCAATTGCTGAAACACTTGTTGCCTTTGCGAATACAGAGGGCGGCACGATTGTCATTGGCTTAAAAGCTGATGGCACAAAGTCCGATAGCGTCCTTCATATGGAAGCCATGCAGCAAGCGATGAAAAAAGCCGATGAATTGTATAATCCACCGGTTGTTGTCGATAAGTGGGAAGAAATTCAACTGAGTCAAAACAATGGACGTGTTATGCCATTAGATGATGACCACAGTTTCGCCGCTCCGCGCATTACAAGTGTTAACGAGTATGATGATAGTACGGAGGGCGTAGTCCAGACCTCGTTTGCAGATAAATTAGACACCGCTACGCCGCCTAACGATAAATCATCTGATGATGCCACAGCCGACGATAATGACGATGATACGGGTGAAGACCCCAACGCCTTCACAGTTTATGCAATGCGTGTGCCACGAAGTATCGAACTCCATGCTTTGTCTGATGGGCGTGTATTGATTCGCAGTGGCGATAAAAATCGTCCACTTGGCGGACAAGAGATATTGCGTCTTGCGAGTGCCAAAAGCACAGGCGACTTTGAATCAGAGATTGTCCCAGGTACCAGTAAAGAAGATTTCAGTCGTAATATGATTGAAGAGTATCTGACGAAACGTGCCGAGCGTACAAAGCGCCCTTATAATGGCAAGGTGGATGATTTACTACAAGAGATTGGTGCTATCACCCCCGAAGGCAAGCCCACAGTCGCTGGCATTTTGCTGTTTAGTGAATATCCTCAGCAATGGCTACCACAGAGCAGTGTTGTCTTTGCGAAATTCGTCGGCACAACTCCACGCGGAGAAAGCGGTCTTGCCGGATATACGCGCCGTGAAGAACTGACAGGTCCCCTACCACGTCTCATTGAAAGCGCATGGAATATCATTTGGAGTGAGATGGCGGTCAGTGCGGTAGTCAAAGGTTTAGAGCGCGAAGAAAAAACAGAGTATCCGCAGTTTGCAGTCCGTGAAGCGATTGTTAATGCGATTTGCCATCGTGATTATCGACTGCGAGGGCGGCGGATTGAACTTCGCATGTACTCTGACCGTTTAGAAGTCATTTCGCCCGGTGGTTTACCCGGTTTCATCACCGTAGAAAATATCAAAGATGAACACTTTAGTCGTAATCCGCGCATTGTGAATGGCTTATTTCAATGGGGCTACATTGAAGAATTAGGGCTTGGTATTGACCGCATGATGGAAGTCATGGAGCAAGCAGGGCATCAACCGCCAAACTTTGATGCACGTCCTTATAGTTTTGCTGTAACATTATTCAATGAACGTGAAAAACCCAAGCCGCCCGAATGGATGCGAAACACTAATCATCGCCAAGCAAAAGCTCTACAATATATTCGGGAGCAAGGCTCGATTACGAATCGTGAATATCGGCAATTGTGCGAAGGTGTTTCCGCCGAGACACTACGGCTTGACCTTGTGGATATGGTCGAAAAAGGTATCTTACTCAAAGTGGGGTCGAAAAAAGGCACTCATTATATTCTCAAATAACGACGGATTTGCTGAATGATTGAAAAGCTAAATATTGGCATCATTTTTGTCATCTTATTTGCCGAAGTTGCCCTATTGGGTTTTAATCTCATACGTCGTATTCCTGACCATGCGCGAACGACTTGGTTGACTGTGACATTGATACCCATGATTGTTGTCACTGCCCTACAATTGCTGCCTGTTGATTGGCAAGTTGGCGACAGGTTCAATCGGGATATTTTCATCTGGGCTACTCTCATTGTGACGGCTATCGCATATGGTGGCATGGTATTATTTGATGTCGTGCGTGATGAACGTCTGGAAAAATTGCGCCAGATATGGATTGGACTGTCGATAATCTGGTTGCTGGGCTTTGTTCTGACTGCCCTATTGACCACGCCGCCATTCGCTGGCTGGACAACTTGGTCAACTGATTTTCCCCTTATTCCAGCCGTTATCAGCGTCATTAGCGGTATTATCTATAGTATTTTTATTTTAGGATTGGGATTCTACTACTTCTATATTGCTCCCATGCCAGAGGTTGCGAATCGGAGTGCCTTCTGGGTTGTCACAACGAGCATTATGTTGGTTTCTGTCACTCTATTGGCAAGTAGTTCAACCCCATTGATGCTGTCCGCGACAGTCATTTTGCTGGCAGGGCTATCGGTTGCCACTTACGGCATCCGCAATTATCGCCTTGTCGATATTCGTGAGACGATAATGCTTATCGCTCGGACGATGGCTGTGGTGCTGATTTCGTGGTCTTTCATTTTCGCAGCATTATATTTTCTTGCTCGAATTGATTTTCTATCACAATTTGATATTCGCAGCGATGGACAAGGGGCATTGATTATCGCGGGTCTGGCACTTGGTATTGCTGTTTTAATTGTCCCTGCACGCCAAACCATTGATATTATCTTTGTCACGGTGATGGCACGCTCACGACCCAATCTCGCTACCGCCACAGCCCAATATAGTCAGCGTGTGGCGCGTGCTGCCAGCCTTGAAGATGTGGTTAATGCCACAACAGAGGTTCTCAATCGTGTGATGGGTGTGCGCCAATCTGCCCTTATCTTGATTAATAACACCTTTCGTGTGCCGGAAGCTGTGGAACTGATTGTATTAGAAGCAGGTGCAACCCCAAACAATCCTACCAGTAGCGGCTATATCTCCAAGCACAGTCCGATTTATCGTTCACTCGCTGTCGAAAAAGTACCACTGGGTCAATTTGACATCGAGTATGGACCAGCGTTTCTAAAAGCATCTGATGAAGAACGGGCTTTTTTCAAATCACTGAAAATGGGTGCTTTTGTACCTGTTGTTGCGGATAGTCGCCTGATTGGATTGTTGGCAAGTGGTGCGAAAATCAATGATACGCCTTATCATCGCCAAGATGTCGAAATGCTAACAGTTATCGGTCAGCAAGTCGGCACAGCATTGCGTAGCGCCCGACTCATTGATGATTTACAACACCTCAATGATAGTATGCGCGTCCTCAATAAGCGGCTTGAGGGGGCAAAAATGGAGTTGGAAAAACTTGATACGATTAAGACTGACTTCATCACTATTGCCAGCCATGAATTACGAACGCCACTGGCACAAATCCGTGGTTATACCGATATTATTGACAGTTTGGCAGAAATTGGCTCATTAAAGCCAGAGCAAATGTCACCGATGGTTTCAAATTTGCGGAAATCTACCGAACGCATGGAAGAACTGATTAGCGCCATGTTGGATGTGAGTCAGATTGATGTCAATTCGATGGATTTACGATTTATCCGTACAACACCGGAAACAATTGTGAAGATGGCATTAGAACCTTTGCGTGACCCAGCAAGCCAGCGAAAAATCATCGTTGAACGACATGGTTTGAATGGTCTGCCACACGTAGAAGCTGATTTGCAACGCATGACACAAGCCTTCCGCAATGTCATCCTCAATGCGATTAAATTTACACCTGATGGCGGACGCATTGATATTTGGGCAGAATTGGTCGAGAAGCGCGAGGGCATTGATTATGACCATATTCTCTTTAAGGTGCTTGATACAGGTGTCGGCATTGCATCTAAAGATATTGAATTCATTTTTAACAAATTCTATCGTGGCTTCGATACGCAATTACATTCGACAGGTATTTACAAGTTTATGGGAGCAGGTCCCGGCTTAGGCTTAACGATTGCTAAGGGCATTATCGAAGGGCATGGTGGCACACTTTGGGCAGAGAGTCCCGGACACGATATGCAAAATCCGCCCGGCTCGACTTTCTTTATTCAGTTACCGCTTGAGCCGCCTTCCGGTACACGGCGAGTTCTCCCCTTTGAAGGTGAAGACTTAGATGCGACACAAGGTATCCCCGATTTGCGCGAATTAGAAGAACGTCCGCGCAGTGATGAGGTCAACAAAGCGAATACACGGATTCCACCATCACGCTAGACTCTTGTTTAACAAACTATCTGCGATAATGCTCTAACGCCTGCCTGACTTTGTAACTTTGTGTCAGATGCGATGGTACCCCGAAAGGGGCTTGTTTAGATGTATGAGTGTTGAGGGATTTTTGGGCGTAAAATGATACGCCCATTTTTGTTTCGTGGTTTTTTGCAACTGCGCCGACAATTTCGGCAAGTGCCGTTTAGCGACGGCGACGTTCTTTCAAACGAGCCGATTTACCGCGACGGTCACGCAAGTAGTATAGTTGTGCGCGACGTACTTTAGCCCGACGCAAAATATCAACTTTTTCGAGGCGTGGACTATTCACTAAAAATGTCCGTTCGACACCGACACCATGCGTAGCAATACGACGCACCGTGAAATTAGCATTGTTAGCCCCTTTACGAGCGCGAATAACGACCCCTTGAAAGGGCTGTACACGCTCACGAGTGCCTTCGATAATACGAACATAAACACGAACTGTATCACCGACTTCAACCGGAGTTCTATCGGGTATACTGGCTTGCAGAGATTGAATCAACTCATTCACGAGACTAGCCTTTCTCAAAAAATACGCCTCGCAGCGTATTCTAATTTTCCTATTCAAACGAACAATGATTATAGCATGTGACTATCAAGCACAACAAGGGCGCATCGTGTGAGGTGCTGCACCCTGTTATTGCAAGCAAATACTGGAGATTAGCACGATTACCTTGTGATTAACTGGTAGCGAAGATGCCTAGAATATTGCCCTCTGTATCTTTGAAGGTCGCATAGTAGCCCATATTCTCAGTTGGGCTAATGTCGGTTTTGGGGATGATGATTTCTCCCCCCGCAGCCGTAATTTTTCCTAAGATTTCTGATATAAGACCATCGGCTTGGAAATAGACCAACGTTCCGCTATCGCTTGGTGAGAAATTTTCAGTTTGGTTGATAGAAGCTCCTGCACGCCCATCATCGGGAGTAACGAGGTTAGCATAGCGACGCACACCTTCATCGACAATTTCAAGTTTTTTGTCAATGAAGAAGCCCATAAAATTTCATAGCTCGTTCAAGATTTGTGACTGGAATTTCTACCCACGTTGGACGAATTAGCATAATCCGAAACATCTTCCTGTATTAAATAGAACATAAATTCTAATTACAGTGTAGGATTATTACTTCGATTTGTCAAGCGACTCAGATACCCAATTTTCGGGCAATTTTTAGCAAAGCGACGATAGATTTGCCTTCAACAATTTCGCCACGTTCGACCATAGCAACTGCATCTTTTAGAGGGATTCGTAACGCTTCAACAAATTCGTCAGCATCTTGCTCTAATGGGGCTTTTTCGTAACCACTCGCATAATAGAGGTGGATATATTCGGTGGTATAGCCCGGCGCAACATACATGCCACCAAGCGATTCAACATTCAGGGGGCGATACCCTGTTTCTTCACGCAGTTCACGGGCAACGGCTGCTTGTGGGTCTTCATTCGGTTCAAGGATTCCGGCTGGAATTTCAATCGTATCATCATTTGTACCGAGCCGAAATTGCTTGACCAATAAAACATGCTGGTATTGGTCTACAGCAACGATAGCGACTGCTCCTTGATGATGAATCAGTTCACGCTTGCTTTCATTACCATCCGGCAGTCGAACGGTGTGTACTTTCAAATGAACGATACGCCCATCAAAAATTGTTTCAGTGCTGAGGATATCTTCGCGCATGATGCTTGTTTTCCCCACTTGCTTTCCCAAATGAAAGAGGCGGTACAATGACCGCCTGATGTGACTATTCTAATGGCTTTGATGGTGCTATCCCGGCGGAATGACCAGTGTTGTTCCCATCTCAATGCGGTTAATATCTATGATACCGTTGGCATTGGCGATACTCTGGACTGGCACATTACAGGCTAACGAAATCTGGAACAGCGTCTCATATTGTTGCACGACATACTGTCCGCCACATGTGCTAGTTGTAACAGGAACAGTAGTTGCAAAACCGCCACCTGTACCGGGGTCTTGTGTTGCAAAACCACCTGTCCCAAAACCAAATGGGGTCGATGTTGGAATAGGTGTCGATGTTGCAGGTGGTCTGAAGCCTGTTGTACCGCAACCCGGAATAACAATGCGCTGCCCAATGGCGATGATAATCACATTGCCATTCACAATCCCGTTGGCGGCAGCAATCGTACTTACGGGCAAACCATATGCTTGTGAATAGCGGTACATTGTTTCTCCTGCCCGTACCTCATGCACACAATCTGCCCCACTCACAAAAGCCGTTGTCGGCTGGACGTTCTGCTGTGGTGTCAAGCTCAGAAATAGTGGGTCAATCGTCGGGGGGAAAGTGGGTGTAGCCGTATTAGCAACGATTCCCAATGCTGCGGCTGTTGCTGTATTCTGAAGGTTAACCCCTTCTGTCGCCGTCCGAATTAACTCAGTCGCTGTCAATTGGAATGGGTCAGGTGGCTTATCTCCATCGCCTCCTTCGCCAGACTGTGCAACTTGTGTCGCTTCAAGGGTTGCCGTAGGTGTACTCGTAGATGTATTCGTTGCTGTTGACGTTAATGTCGGTGTGGGCGTACTCGTATCCACTTCTGCAATCGGTTGGTCAACAACTTGCGCCGAGACTTCTTCTGTTTCTTCTGTGGGTACAAGTGTGGGTACAAGTGTGGGTGGAATAGGGGTACTGCGCTGCGATACAACAGTGCTTTGCGGCACATCGCCCACTGATTGGAAACAAGCAGTGGCGACTAAGACAACACACAATAAACCAGCACCTAATTGCCAGCGTGATTTCAATTTGAACATAAGGTAAAAATCCTCCGAGTATGAGCTATACTCGATTGATGAATAAACTCATCCGCTATTATACGCAATAACAAGCAAAGCAGCAAAAAGTAATTTGGCTTCTTAACTTGTCTTAAACCGAAAAGTCATGGTAGAGCCACTTTCTAGGTCACTTTTAGCCTCAAAATCATAGCCATGTGCTTCTGCCACAGCCTGCACGATAGCTAAACCTAAGCCCAAGCCTTGTTGCTCATAGAGATAGCGTTCAAACTGCATGAAAGCACCAATCGCCGAGATTTGCTCCTCTGTCATCCCACGTCCTTTATCTTCGATTCGCAGTTCATAACCAGCAGCACACGTTGTTCCGGTTATGATGACAGGCTGTCCTGCCACTGAGAACTTAAAAGCATTATCTACCAACTCTGTCACGATTTTTGTGGCATCTTGGTGTGTAATATACAATTCAGGCGCTGCCTCAATATTTAAGGTCAAATCGTCTTCGCGCTCTGCCTCAGCCGCTATGCGATAAGATTCTGCTTCGATAATATTGTGAAGGTCGCTAAATGATTCACTCGCACGCAGCAGAATCTCGTTCTCTGTTGCCACCTGAAATTTGGCATAAAAGAGATAATTCTCAATCAGGCGATAAAGCCGCAACGCCGCTGTGTTAATATGTCCAGCCCAAGATGCAACTTGGTCGGGTTTGAGACGTTGTGCTTCGGATAGCAAAATATCAGAAAAGCCGATAATGGTATTCAATGGAGTCCGTAGTTCGTGCGGTAAAGCTGTTGTAATATTCTCTCGAATATCTTCAATACGTTTGCTGGCAACTTCGTTCAAATCTGACCGTTTTTTTAATTGGGTTTGGATGCTATTCAGAAGTTCTGTCACCGCGAATGGCTTTGTTAAATAATCATCCGCCCCCAAGACCATCCCCTGCCGAACACTGACACGTTCTACCCTTGCGGTTAAGAAAATAAAGGGAATTGTCGCAGTTTCCGAGTCCGCACGCAGTTTCTCTAGGACACCATAGCCATCTAGTTTGGGCATCATAATATCGCAAACAATTAAATCTGGTCGATTTTGTTGCGCCACATCAACACCCACAAGACCATTCTCGGCACCATAGGCATTATACCCTTCAAGATTCAACATTTCTACCACATCTTCGCGCAGGTCTTTTGCATCTTCAATCACAAGAATTTTGGTCATTATGCTTCCTCAAACTATACCTATAGCTGCTCATCACATGAGTTTAGTATAGAGCGATTTTTTTCAAAACTCAATGAAGGCAGCGTAACCTTTGCTATGTTTTTATAATACGCTTAACACAAAGATATAAAACAGGAAGCTCTGTGTCCGCTAGTCGGTCATCTTTTGCTACTTCTTTCCAGACCTTGCTTTAAGAATTATCAAAGGATGAAGTGCAGAATAAGGATAACGAAGCCAATCACAATCCGATAATAGCCAAATGGTATGAAACTGTTGCGAGCCACATAACGCAACAACCAGCCGATTGAAGCCCATGCGACGATGCCAGAGACCAATGTACCGAGAAACAATAACCCTAAACTACTGCTATTAAGATGACTGATATTCCTCAGAAGTGTATATATGGTTGCTGCGCCAAGTGTGGGTAAGGCTAGATAAAACGAGAATTGAGTCGCCCGTTGTCGGTCAACCCCAGCCATCATCCCACCAATAATCGACATACCAGAGCGCGACATACCCGGAATAAGTGCCAATACCTGCCATACACCAACGATAAGCGCCTGTTGCATGGTTAAGGGTCTATCATCGACAGAACTTTCGTCATCCGGTGTTGCCGTGACATAGCGTTCTACTCCGATGAACATCAGCCCGCCTGAAATCAAAGCAATTGCTACTACTGTGGGGCGAAATAACCATGCAGCAATCGATTCTTCAAATAGCAGACCTAACATTGCCGAAGGAAGGAAGGCAATCACAATACCCAGCCATAGTTGTTGTGTATTATCGTTAGATTGAACGGTTCTAAATTGATGCCACAATTCGGTGCGATAATGTGCCAAAACTGCCAGAACTGCTCCCAATTGAATGAAGATTTCAAACGTACCGGTCAGCGAATCACGTATTGGCAAAAATTGTGTAGCGACAATTAAATGCCCCGTTGACGAAATTGGCAAAAACTCGGTGATACCTTCAAGAATGCCTAATACAATAACATATAACCACTCAGCCATCAGCTATTTTTATACCGCCCATAATCGATTTGCAAACCATAATCCCAGTACAACGCCTAATAAACACAACAGATTTGTGCCAATAACATAAGTCCATCCCAGCAGCACATTATCACCACGAATGAGGTTGATGCTCTCGTTTGCGTAGGTTGAGAATGTGGTGTATGCACCGAAGAAACCTGTTCCAACGACCAACTTTGCTGTATCAGATACAAATCCGCTACGTTGTGCCACCCAATAAGTCAACATTGCCAGCAACATCGAACCTGTGATATTGACAAATGCTGTGCCATATGGAAGCGCCACGCCTGTTACACTTGCAAAACGCTCTGTGACTACCAGAGAAAGAAAATAGCGCGTGTTTGCGCCAAAAAAACCACCAATCCCCACATAAAAAAAGGCTTGCCACGACATGCACAAATTATCCTTCGCTTTAACAAAAACGTCGCATATCGTAATCCTCACTTGCCTCGTTGTCAACGGATGCCTTCATTAAAGTTGCCATAGCGGACATTGTTGCTTGGTGTATCTCTCAGTTATGATATAGGGATTATTGAAATTATTGTAGCGACACAAACCTCTTTCGGGGTTTCATCGCGTCTCACACAAAATTGCAAGATAAGACAGATGTGAGAGCATTATCACACATAGTTTGTTAAACAAGTATTTCTATAGCCACTGAAAGATAGGTCTCATTAATGAATTACATTCGTCTCTTGCGCCGCAATCCAGAATTTACCAAGTTGTGGGTCGCACAAGTTATTAGCCTAATGGGGGATTGGTTCAATACGATTGTGCTGTTGGGCTTGGTCAATGAATACAGTGATGGCTCAGGCATTGCCATTAGCATTTTCTTATTATTGCGTGCTATCCCACCATTGATTGTCGCACCCATCGCGGGAGTATTGCTCGACCGTCTCAATCGTAAAAATTTATTGTTCATGAGCAATATCCTACGGGCGCTGATTGTCCCCTTCTATTTGTTATCAAATTCACCCGATACCTTGTGGGTGATTTATGTTGTGACTATCGCACAGTTCACACTGTCTGCCCTATTTGAGCCGGGTCAAACGGCAATCATTCCATCATTGGTACATGCTGATGATATTATTGAGAGCAACACTTTATTCAGCATTACATGGTCGGTGATGCTGGCAGTCGGCGCAATTATCGGGGGAATATTTGCTTTCGTCTTTGGTGCGAGTGCTGCCCTCATGACCGATGCTGCTACCTTCGCTGTTGCCGCATTGATGATAGGCTGGATTGATTATAATCCAGAGCAAGGACGCAAACTGGCTAAACAATTTGGTACAGAGCCGAATACTGAAGAGAATACATCTTTCTTAGAAGGGTTACGCTTCATTCGCCATACACCACAAATGGCAGCCGCGCTATTCGTGAAGTTCGCGCAAAGTCTGGGAACAGTCGATACCTTATTGACAGTATTTGCTACGCAACTCTTCGTTATCGGGACACGCGGCGAAATTTCACAGGCAATCTTATGGAGTGCGCTAGGAATTGGGGCAATCCTTGGTCCCGTTTTGACCAATATTGTCAATAATGGCACTATTCGGCATATGCGGCATCTCATCAGCGTAGGTTTTTTGATGATAATCATTAGTTTCCCGATGTTAGCTTTATCGAAGAGCCTATGGTTTGTTGCACTCGCAATTCTAGTTCGCACAATGGGAGGGTCTATTGGTTGGACGTATAGCAATGTCATTATCCAAAAAACAGCGCCGAATGCCAAATTAGGGCGTATGTTCTCCATTGATTGGGTTGGCTTTCATGTGGCATTTGCGATTACAACACTTGCACATGGCGCATTGCTCGATATTTTAGGCATTGAGCGTATCAATTGGATTATCTGGGGAACGATGATAGTCGGTCTGATTCCAGCATTGATATGGTTCTGGGCAGTACCACAACTTGAACAATCAGAGGAACTTGTAGAAACCATCCATGTCGCGCCTCTCCAAGGAGAATAGGCGAAGAATAGTCAATGTTTCAATATCACCCTGTCATGGATAGGCAATAAATCACGCGCACAATAAAGGCAGCATTTAACTATCACAGGAGGGTAAGATGGTAAAACGAAGCATTTTCTTACTGTTACTATTTATTTTATCTATCCCGTTACAGGCACAAGATGAGCTAGATTTGACATGGACACGCGAAATATTGGGCGAAGGTATCAAGCCCGCCCTCGCTGTTGATGCGAATGATATCGTTCATGCGGCATATATCACTGAGGAACAGATGGGTGGGGTATTTTATGTGACTAACGCATCTGGCAACTGGGAAACAAGCACTGTTAGTCAAGGCTATTTTTATGGACCCTTAGATGTCGCAGTCAGTCCTGAAGGACAGCCGTTTATCGCCTATCACGACCATCAATCAGAGCGTTTTGACCAAGAATTAGGTGATGAAGTCGTTGCCATATTAGCCGATGGTGAATGGGTTCTCAACACCATTGAAGATGCCGGTCATGATGGATGGGATAATTCAATTGCGGTGGATAATAACGGTTTTTGGCACACAGCATCTATTGACCCAGTACAATTCAATCCCAATTCAAACGGCGCAGAATACGCGACCAATGCTTATTCGGATGATGGTTCATATACTGTAGAAAATATTCCACAGGGCGCACAGCCTTATGAATTTGCAACCAGCATTGCCGTTGCAGACGATGGCACTGCGGGTGTCACTTATTGGGATAGTGAGGGACAAGATTTAATTTATGCAGAACGTAGTCTTGGCATAGATGGCGAATGGTTGCAAGAAGTTGTTGATAGTGATGGCGATGTCGGACGCTATGCCGCGCTTGTCTTTGATGCTGATAGCAATCCGCATATCGCATATTATCTTAGCGAAGGTCGAAGCGGCACGATTCGCTATGGGTGGCGCAATAATGATAATGAATGGAACATTGAAGATGTCGGGATTATTGAAAATCTTCAAAGTGGAATGAACCCCGGTGCGGCGCGGAAAATCACGTCGCTTGCAATGGATTCGGAAGGTCAAGTGCATATCGTGTACAGCGATAATCTTAAGCTGATGTATGCTGTTCGCGGAATAGATGGCACATGGTCACAACAGCAGATATTAAATGGGCAAGACGAGCAAGCATTGTTGGGGACATTGGTTGAAATTGCACTTGATAGCAATGATAATCCACACATCATTACTTACATTGTGCGACAACAGCGTCCTCTACAAGCAGAAATCCTCTATCTCACGACAGAAAATTGAAGCCTAGCCCTACAAAACAAAAGCCCCTCAATTGTGAGGGGTTTTCATGTTGCAGTCCGTACGGGGTTTGAACCCGTGTCTCCACCTTGAGAGGGTGGTGTCCTAGACCGCTAGACGAACGGACCAAAAGTGTTGTTCTTGGGTCAAAAAGCCCCTTTCGGGGTTTCATCGCGCTCTACACAAAATTGTACGGTGAAACAGGATTATTAAACAAGTTATTGCAGTCCGTACGGGGTTTGAACCCGTGTCTCCACCTTGAAAGGGTGGCATCCTAGGCCACTAGACGAACGGACCAGAAATGTTGTTGTTGGGTCAATAAGTTATTGCAGTCCGTACGGGGTTCGAACCCGTGTCTCCACCTTGAAAGGGTGGCATCCTAGGCCACTAGACGAACGGACCTCAAAATTTAACCTTCGAAAGTATATAAAAAACATGGCATAGAGTCAAGGGAAGTTTGGAGCAATAAGCTATAAAATGATTGCAGATTATTCAAAGTAAGTGTTAGAAATCTGATAAGTATCGACAAGAGTTTTTCGACCTTTTACCGTTATTTCGCCGCGTGACCGTCCAAAAACAAAGCCCTTTGTCGCTTCGTATACCGCCGAGCTGACAAGAATTTCGCCATTATCCGCCACACCCTGCAAACGAGCCGCTATATTCACCGTATCCCCTATGGCTGTAAAATCCATCAGGTTTTCACTCCCCACATTGCCAACAATCGCTTTACCCGTATGAATGCCAAAGTTAATCTTGGTGCGGTGTTTTTCTGGTAAATCTTGCCAGAACCAATACAGTTCATCCTGCATGTGAAGAACCGTTTTCACGGCACGCGCAATATGGTCTTCTTGCTTGACGGGGGTATTGTATAATGCCATCAATCCATCACCGAGAAATTTATCAATTGTGCCGCCGTATTGCAAAAGAATCTTCGCCATGAAGGTGTGATATCTATTGAGTAGATGTAATAAATCTTCTGGTTCAGTATGTTCAGATAGCGCCGTAAAACCTTGTAAATCTGCAAAAACTACTGTTATCTGCTGCAGACTTCCGCCGAGTTTAACTTGGTCAGGATTTTTGAGGAGTTGTTCAACCACTGGTGCTGCAACAAAACGCGAGAATGTCTGGCGCAATTGTTCCTGTTTGGAGATTAAGTCGTCAGTACGGCTTTTAGACCGTAGGCTGCGCTCAACTCGTGCAACTAATTCGCGGGGGCTAAAGGGCTTCGCTAGGTAGTCATCAGCCCCCGTCGATAAGCCCACAACACGGCTTTCAACATCAGACTGCGCTGTCAGCATGATGACGGGAATATTACGGGTTTCTTCATTAGCTTTCAATCGCTTGCAAACTTCAAAGCCATCCATGCCCGGCATATTGATATCCAGCAAAATAAGAGCAGGATTATCTTGCGGGAGCATGGCAAGTGCCTTAGAACCATCCAACGCCTCGCTAACGGTATGCCCTGCCATTTCCAGAATATCGCGGACAAGCTCGATATTTTCTCGATTATCGTCAACAACTAGAATTTTCAAGAGTCACTTATTCCGTGTAGTCTGACAGTTTGCGTGCAAGTTCTTGAAGATTGAGTGGCTTAGAAATGTAGTCATCACATCCAACTGCCAGCGCCCGTTCTCTGTCTCCAATCATCGCATGGGCTGTCAGCGCAATAATCGGGATATGATGTAATGATTGCTGTGCCTTGATAGTTTTTGTCGCAGTCCAACCATCCATACGCGGTAGAGATAAATCCATCAGGATAAGGTCAGGCATGAAATCAGTTGCCATAGTAACCCCTTGTTCGCCATCTGTTGCTTGCAAAACTTCATAATCCAAAGAAAGCAGAACATCAACAATCAAGGTCATATTATCATGATTATCTTCAACCACAAGAATGCGATTTTTAGACACGAACAGAACTCCCTGTCAATCCCAAGACTTATACAACAAACAATAGTCTTAGTGTATCACAAGGTTCGAGAAATCCGCAGATAAATAAGAATATCGCTGCTTTTCAGAAAAGTGGCATACTCTCAATTGGACAAGATACATCTTGCTCCTACGTTCAAAACGCCTTGCTTATCGTAGGAGTTTAGCGTACTAAATCCATTTTGCCAAAATATTGAAATGCACATGAGAATAGTTCCAAATTCAATGGACAAGAAAACAAGATCATGGCTGAATCGGTTTTGTCGTTAACTTATCATCTTTTGTAGTTGCTTGATGATAAATGGTTTCATCTGGGATTTTATCAACTTGAGTCGATACGCCCAAAACGATAGCCTCAATAACTTCAAGAATCGCTTCATCAAATTCTACATACCCACAGACATCACATTCATAACAAATAGCATCAGGTATAGTGAATAAGTGACCTTGATGCAATTCCAGATAGGGGCGAAAACGCAGATGTATACGCCCTATCTGACAACGTGGACAGATATGATTCGAATCAGCTTTATCTTCTTGCTTATACACAGGTGTTTATCCTCATCAAAAACAATCAACAGCGACAACAATATGCGAACCTACAAATTAGGAATCAACACCATCATAGGCTAAACCTTCGATAACACCGAGACGTGGCAGAGGCCAATACCGAAAGATGACTCGTCCAACAACGTGGTCAATAGGAACAGGTCCAAATGAGCGCGAATCTCGGCTATGATTGCGATTATCGCCCATCACAAAATATTCATCCGATGCCAAAACCCACGTTTCGTTGGGACACGACGTACAAGTTTCACGAATATAATCTTCTTCGACCCATTGCCCATTCACATACAATTGATGGTCTCGCCATTCTATCGTATCACCGGGTTCGCCGATGACGCGCTTGATAAGCATAATATCTGATTCGCCTGCACTAACGGTATTAAATACAATCACATCGCCGCGCTGAGGCGTTGTGACCATATAATTCACACGGCTCACAATTAAGCGTTCCCCGTCAACAAAGGTGGGCAACATACTGCTGCCATCAACTAGCGAACGTGGAATCGCCATATCAAACAATACCGTCACAACAATCACAAAAATAATTGTGCGGAATATTTCGTCCATCAGACTGGGGCGTTTCAGCTTGGGTCGAAACTGCGGTTTGAGTTTTTCATCTATCATTGAAATTAGAACCATCCTTGTTTAACAAAGAAATTGACCATGTTGAACCTAGTAACTCCCACTCGCGTTGCAATCTTGTGTGAGGCGCGATGAAACCCCGACAGGGGCTGGTTTGACGAGCGTACTTTATGTTAAGACAGTCAATTCTACCTCAGCATGTCATTTTGGGTGAGGCGCGATGAAACCCCAATAGGGGCTAGTCTAGCCAAGCCATTTCAGACAAAGACCAATAGCGTAAGATAGCCTTGCCTATGATTGCATCTTGTGGGATTGTACCAAACGAACGCGAATCACGGCTCGCGTTGCGATTATCCCCCATTACAAAATATTCACCTGTGCCGACTTGCCAAATGCTATTGTAGCAGATGGAATCCTCACAGGCTTCAGTCACATAGGGTTCATCCCATAGCTGCCCATTAATATATACCCGTCCATCTCGCAATTCTAGCGTCTCTCCGGGCAATCCTAGCACACGTTTAATATATTCTTGCGTCGGGTCAAATTCGGGATAAAAAACAACAATGTCGCCACGCTGCGGTTCTCCCAGTTGATAGTGAAAGCGGCTGATAAGCAATAGTTGACCACTATAAAGAGTCGATTCCATACTGACACCATTCACCACCACACGCGCCGTCATCCGGTTGATGAGGATATATCCGACAATGGCTATCACTATAATCAGCAAGATTTTACGCAACATATCAAAAAATGACTGTACAATTGGGAGATAGGAGTGTGCAATTATCAAACGTGATTGTAACTTGCTTACAAAATATAGGCATTATAGACATTTCATGAGCCTCTGTATTGTGAGAAGACCATACAACATAGAGTAGTCTCTACCTTGTTTAACAAAGTATCTACGATGATGCTCTAGCGCCTGTCTCACTTTGCAATTTTGTGTGAGGCTCGGTAAAACCCCGACAGGTGCTTTTTCGCCTATCAAGCCTCTTTCACGTATAATGATTATCATAATTATCGCGTAATTTAACAAGGATACAATGTGGCTAAAGAAACAGTGCTGGTTGTTGATGACGGCAAAGACAATCGAGATTTCCTAGTTGAATATGTTCTTGAACCACATGGTTTTCGTCACCTAACAGCTAAAGATGGTGAAGAAGGTTTAAAGTTAGCGGTGCAACATAAGCCCGATTTGATTCTTCTCGATTTACAAATGCCAAGCATGAATGGCAAAGAAGTGTTAGAGCATCTTGCGATACGAAATATTGAAATTCCTGTTATTTTGATGACATTTCATGGCTCAGAAGATATTGCAATTGAAGTCTATCGTATGGGTGTTAAAGATTATATCAAAAAGCCTTATTATCCTGACGAAATGCTGGATGCTATGGAACGCGCCCTATCCGAAACGCGACTGCGCCATGAAAAAGATAAGCTGACCAATCGTATTCTGCAAGCCAACCAAGAATTGCAACGGCGATTAAAAGAATTTGAGGCACTTTATAATATCGGCAAAGTGGTTACTTCTACCATGGATTTGAGCAAGCTATTACCGCAAGTTGTCGATGCTGCTGTTCAAATCACAGATGCAGAAGAGGGTTATATTACTTTGCTGGAAAACAAGCAATTGGTAAGACGCGCTCATAAGCAACCGCGTCTTGATAGAGCGCAATCTGTTGAAAAAGTAGTTAAAGACCGCGTTGCTGGACGTGTCATTATGAAAAATGAGGCGCTGCTATTAAGCGAAGAACAGTTGCGGCGTGGAAACAACAAACCCGGTCTGCCAATTTCAGTGGCATCTGTACCCTTAATCATCAATGAGCGCGTACTTGGGGCGCTAACGGCAGCAAATTATAGTGACAAAGCCGGGAAATTTGGTAAAAATGATATGGTGATGCTGAACGCTCTCAGCGACTATGCGGCGATTGCGATTGAAAACTCGCGCAACTATAATACCATCCGCGACTCTAGCGTAAAAATGCGTGATACCTTTGAACGCTTTGTTGCCCCATCAGTCGTCCAACAGGCTCTATCAGATGATGTCAAACTCGGCGGCAAACGCCAAGAAATCAGTGTGGTTTTCGCAGATATTCGTGGCTATACCGCTTTTAGTGAAAATGCAGAACCCGAAAAAGTCCTTGAAATGCTCAATCATTATCTACATGTTGCTGGCGGTATCATCATTGGCTGGGAAGGGACGCTCGACAAATTCTTCGGTGATGGTCTCATGGCAATTTTTAATGCGCCCAATAAACAAGCTGACTACGTACATCGTGCTGCCGAATCTGCTTTAGCCATTATTCAAGCCGCGCAAGAAATTAATCAGATTTATGGTTATGAATTGGCGTATAGTGTCGGTGTCCATGTGGGTGAAGCTGTTGTCGGTTACATCGGGACAAGTTATGCTGTGAACTATACTGCTATTGGTGATACTGTGAATCTTGCGAAACGATTGCAAGAAACGGCTGCTCCCAATCAAATTTTGGTTGATGAATCAGTCGTCAAACGGCTTGGCGCACAAGTTAAAGCCAAACTATTGGGAGAGATTACTGTTAAAGGTCGGTCAAAACCTTCAAAAGCCTATGAATTGCTAGAGTTGAAGTAGGTTGCCGATTCGGGAGCGCACACAGACACTCCCAAGCCAAGTGAGACACAAATTACATGTCTTTATTGCGCCGCTCACGCAAACTAATGCGAATCGGTGTTCCCTCAAATGGATGTTTCTCGCGGAAGCGATTTTCGAGATAACGCTCATACGAAAAGTGCATCAATTTCTTACTATTAACATGCAGCAAGAAAATAGGTGGGTCGGTGCGTACCTGTGAACCATAGAGAATCTTCAAGCGCCGTTGCCCTTTTGTCGGTGGGGCATGATGTTCGACAGCATCGCGGATAATTTGATTGACATCCGATGTTGAGAGACGCGCTGAACGATTCTGCCACACGCGATGCACAGTATCCAAAACGGTGTGGATGCGCTGTCCGGTCTTGGCGCTGATGAAGATAATCGGTGCCCATGGGATAAAGTGCAAGCGTTCACGAACCTTCTCAACAAATTCATTCATCGTGAATGTGTCTTTTTCTACCGCATCCCACTTGTTGACCGCTATCACAATGCTTTTGTATTGCTCTAGGACATAGCCTGCAATGTGTTCATCTTGGTCAGTCACACCCAATTCGCCATCGACAAGCAGAATCGCCACATCTGCCCGTTCAATGGCACTCATAGCACGAATGACACTGAATTGTTCGACTCCCGGTTGAATACGTCCGCGCCGACGAATCCCTGCGGTATCAATGATTGTTACATCATTACCGTGCCACTTAATCGTCGTATCAATGGCATCACGAGTTGTTCCGGCTATCTCGCTAACAATCGCTCTATCTTCGCCGATAAGTTTATTGAGCAATGTACTTTTACCCGCATTCGGACGACCTACGATGGCGATTTTCATATGCTCATCGTCGCCTTCATCATCAGGGAAATGACTCAGCACTTCGCGCAATTCTTCAATGAGGATATCCAACATATCACCAACACCCCCACCATGAATCGCACTGACAGGCACAACTTGCCCTAAGCCGAGCGAGTAAAAATCAAGGGCATCTTCGCTTGTTTTATGGGTATCGGATTTGTTAGCGACCACAATGATAGGTTTTGACGAACGCCGCAAAACTTCGGCAATCGCCTCATCAGCAGCCGTTACGCCATGCTTGTTATCAACCATCATGAGTATGACATCGGCTTCATCAATGGCAATCATCGCCTGAGAGCGAATCTCATCTACAAATTGTTTACTGCCCTCAGCGAGTGGTGATTCATCACGCACCCCTTTGGGTTGGTAAATTTCAATACCACCTGTATCAATGATGCGAAATGTGATGCCATTCCAGAATGCTTCGCCTTGGATTCTATCGCGTGTTGTGCCGGGAATATCATGGATGACAGCCACACGCTCTCCCACAAAGCGGTTAAACATCGTACTTTTGCCAACATTCGGTCTCCCGACGATTGCGACAATCGGTTTCCGTGCCATTTTATTTTCCTCTATATGATTGTGTCTTGAAACAACAATCTTGAATTTTCGATAGCAACAAAAGGACGAGGTATGTTACCCCGTCCCGTTGAGTCTTATCATTATAGCAAACGAAAGTCGGATTTAAGAGAGGCAACTAGGGTTCGGATGATACGTCGGTGGCTTCGGCAGTTATTTCGGGGGTCGGAGTCATCACAGTGACGCTAATCTGCGAGGGTAAGAGTGTTACATTGATAACATCAATATTGACCTGCCCTTGCTTGATACTGATTTGTGGAACAATGTCACTGATACCCTCTGTTAAGCCGTTCACATCAACCACTGCTTGAATATCCTCTGCTGTGAGGTCGTCTAACAATGATAGGGGTCCATTTAACACAATAGAAATCACCTGCGGCGATGCTTGTACTGTATAATCATCTGCGATTCCGATTAAACTCACAGGGATATTTTCGAGTGAAATGGTGGTAGCTTCTTCACGAACAGCAATATCGACTGTAATTGTGCCATTGCCGCTCAATACAATGAAATCACCGTTGGGCAAATCCAAAGGCACTTCCGTTACAAAGTTGCTAGTACGTCCATCAAGGCTAATCGGCACAGTATCAACAGTGCTACCTAATTGTTGCAAATCTTCCGGTGAACCACTAATCAAGACAACACGCGGTTCCCAATCATTCAAATTATCAAATTCATAATTTTCCGGTAATGTGTTGAACAAGATAAAGGGTCGCACGTTGACTTCACGCACATCGTCACGTTGCGCCACATTCACTGTAACATCAACAGTTCGCGGAGTCACTGTTACGTCACTCACAAGATTGCCATCGGCATTGACGGGAACAAGTTGAATCGTTCTATCAACTGTGCCTTCGCGCTGTTCACTCAAATCTAGTTCTGCACGCAGGGCTTCTACAGCCGATACTCGTTCTAATGAACCACTCACCTCAGCTTGAACAATCGACTGCAATAGTTCCTCAGTAATAAAATTTGCCGATGGTGCAATCATCTCCACCTCAACGGGTTTCTGGCGTGAGACAAGTTGTTCCAATATCACAGTAATCTGAGCCGGAACTGTATCCGCACGCGCAGGACGTGATGTTGTCACCTCAAGCGGAATAGTATAGGTACCCGCTTCATGTCCACGTACATCCGCCGTTACAACAATATCTTCATCATCTAGCAGATTGATGACGTTGGCTTGTGCTTCTATGAATACTTGAATTGAAGAGCGTGGATTATTGGTGATAATCATGCCGTCATCTGTGAGGATTTGAACAGCCACCCGATAACCCGCCTCGCTCACCGGATTAGCCTCGACTGATGCGACAAACCATACCAGCACAGCCAAGGCAAATGAGGCAAAAAACCACAGCAGATTAGTGAAAATTTTTTGTCGTGTCGCCTGTGACATTTTCAAACTCTCTTACGTTGTGGTTGCAAGCGTTCAGTAATTCCCTGCAAACTTTCACGGATTCGTGTCATCCAAGAACGATTCTCAATCGTAGTCGGACCATACAACGCATTCAGAACTTGGCGCAAGCGGTCTAAATCTAAGCGTGGAATCATACGTCCGATATTGGTAATTGCAATTCTCCCTGTTTCTTCGGAGACCACAACACAAATTGCATCACTCACTTCACTAATGCCAAGAGATGCCCGATGGCGCGTTCCCATTTTGGCATCGGGCAAATTACGACCCGCAGTTAAGGGCAGTACAGCCGCCGCACTTGCAATCTGTCCATTGGTATCAATCATCACTGCGCCATCATGGAGTTCTGTTTTAGGCCAAAAAATCGTCAATAAAATCTCTGCTGTCACATCGCTATTTAGCCGTATGCCTGTGCGAATAAATTCATCAAGATTACTATTGCGCTGTAAGACGATTAAAGCACCGTGCTTGCGTTCTGATAATTTTTCGACAGCGCGACAAATCTCATTAATAATCTGTACCCGAACATCATCAGGGGCTTGTTTGCTAAAGAATTGTCCGCCGCGTCCAATTTTCTCCAACGCACGCCGCAATTCCGGCTGAAAGACAACAGGAACAGCGACAGCAAGTACCGTTAAGGCATTCGTTAATAACCAACTCAAGGCTTCCAATTGTAAGATAGCCGCAATGATGAGCAAGCCAACAACAATAATGAGCATCCCCCGTAATAGAGCGACAGCTTGTGTCCCACGAAACAAGAAACTCGAACCGAAGAATAAAAGAGCTACAATGAGAATATCAATGAAGTCGGTGGGTTGGATATTGGTAATAATCCAGACGAACTGTTGCACGAGAAATCCTTTGACAAGGTTTGACGAACCGCATTTATATCGCAAAGGCACGTTTGTCGCGTGCCTCATTAAGTAAAGAACGGATAAGCCCCTTTCAGGGTTTCACCGCGCCTCACACAAAATGGCAAGGTGAGCGAGTGTCTACAGGTTCAACATAGTCACTTTGTTAAACAAGTATTCAGAAAAAATCTCGTTTTATAGTGGTATGATATATCGTGCCACTACGACGGAATTCTAAAACATACCGCAAGAGCAAACCCTATGTGGTCGCCCGTTGTTGTTTGCATCAGGAGCGCACTAGCAACCGAGTTGTTGTAGCAATCGCTTATAATCATCAAGGTTTTCTGGACCTAGCGTAACAATCTGCTTGATAGTTTGACACGCTTCTTGCGTCAACCCAGCATCAAGCTGTAACTCACCCAGCGCATCTAGTTGTTCAATCGCTTCGCGGGTACGATTTAAGCGCCGATAAATCGAAGCCAAACGCTGCCGTAATGCCGTATCATTTGGATTAGTCAGTACCAAATCGCTTAACAGCCCTTCGATTTTCTTCACATCACCGGCTTTCGCGTACAAGCCGAGCAGCACATCTAATCGCTTGACCGCCTCCACCCGATTGTCTTGGGTAAAGTAAATATCAATCAGAGAGCGCAGCGCCTTCTCATCATCAGCCTTAACTGTCAAAATCTCTTCATAGATGCGTTGCGCTTCACGGGTATTCAAGCGCATCTGGTTAATATCAGCAATATAGTGCTTGATTTGCACGACTTTATCAGCAGAGGCGTTAATTTCAGCCGCCATTTTACCTGCCGCTTCAAAAGTTTGGCTGGCATGTTCAAAATCACCTAATTGCTGGAATGTTTCGGCAAGGTCAATATATTGGTCGAGTGCCTCATCAAGCCGCTTTTCCCCTTCTAGTAAGTGGATTAAGTTCACACGCACATCGGTATCAAGTGGTGCCATCTCTAGCACTTCATACAAAATTGCGGCGGCACGGTCATTTTCTTCACGAACGAGGTACGATTTCGCAACCATGTTGTACTTGTTAATGGCTTGTCGTATACGCCCTTCCTTCATCATGACTTCTGCCATGCGAACATGGATAGGTAAATAATAAGGGGATTTCTCAACAGCACGGTGAGCTTCATCCATGGCTAAGGTATACAAGCCATTACGAATATAACGGTCAACACCCGTCACCATATCTGCAAGGTCATCGCCGCCGCGTGCCACAAGAATATCGACAACCCCTTGACCACCTTCATCACGCAACGTTTCATCCAAATGACGGCGTGTTTCCGCAATACTCTGTTTCCAATCCTTACCACTTAACATCCCAATGAAGCGTTCGTTAATCGTTTTCAACACTTCGGGGCTTCGTCCATCCAATGCCGATAGTAAGCTATCGTAAACTTTGGAAAGATCTTCTTGCTCTTTGGGTTTTTCTGTCAGGTTAGTATCCACCGCACGCAAACTCTGAATCAAGTAACGTGAGGCATCCTTATGTTTACCGAGTTTGAAGTAAGACAAGCCGAGACCATGCAAAGCGCCGGGTAACAAAGTTTCATTGGGGATGGCTTGTTCTAAGTGAGGAATCGCCTCCGCAGCTTGTTCATTTAGCACCAATAATCCACCCAGAGCTAATTTGAGTGATGGATGTTGAAGTCCGGCTTCATCAGCTTGTGCATAAGCCGCTGCTGCCTCTTGATTATCGCCTTGACGCTGACAGGTCATACCCTGCATAGCGTGCATAACATACTCATTGAGACCACTCTCAACGACATACTGCGCCAAAAGCTCCATCGCTTCATCCAACGCCTCACCAATGGGACCTAATGGATGCGCCTCGCCCACATTGCGTCTATCATCATCGTGAGAGGCAGCAGGGTCATCAAGCAAGTCGCGCTTAGAGGGTGGCTCGCGCTTAATAATATCATCTGGTAAAGCGCGACCTGATTGCAATGAACGCAAGAAATTAAGCGCCTGTGCGTTGGTTTTATCCAGACGTAAAGCTCGGTTGACTGCCCGAACCGCCCGTTGGTCTTCTTTCATCTTCTGGAAATGATAAGCCATCGTCAAATATTCACGAATGGTTTTGCCCTTATTACCAACGCGCTCATAGGCTTGTGCCATTCTCGCATGAACACTCACCATACCCGGATTCAGATATGTTGCCCGTTCCCAATTTTCAATCGCCTTATTGAGATTACGCTGCTTAAGGTAGGCATCAGAGACTTTGACATAATTTCCCGCCGCTTCTTTATTCTTGCCCATACGTTCAAGCACATCGGCGCTGCGTTCAAGCGGTTCAGGGTCATTCGGAGCTAGTTGGTGCGCTCGCTTGTAAAACTTGAGCGAATTATCCAACTCTCCGGTGTTGAACAGGGCAAGAGCAAGGTTGTTATTCGCATCAGCATCATCAGGCTTAATTTTGACAGCCTGCGAAAATGCTTCTACAGCATCTTGCCAGCGACCATCCCAGCCAGCCCCAGCCCCAGATTCCATTAATTTGTCGAATTCTTGCGGGTTAGTCATTAGTGAAAATCCACCACTATCTATGTGTCAAGAGATGTACGAGAATAGCTTTTTGTGCGTGCAGACGATTCTCTGCCTGCTGAAAAATTGCTGACTGTCTCCCATCGGCAACCTCATCGGTAATTTCGTCACCACGATGAGCAGGCAAACAATGTAAAACAATACTAGATTTTTTGCTTTGTTGCAGCAAATCCGCGTTAATTTGATAGGGTGCAAACGTTTTAAGACGCTCTGCCGTTTCCGCCTCTTGCCCCATACTAATCCAAGTATCCGTATAAATCACATCAGCATCTTCGACAGCCATTTGCGGATGTGTTGTTTCAAGCACGTCAATACCGCTACGAGACTTAATTTCTGTCACTTTATCGCGGACTGTTTGAGGGAGTTCATGACCTTCTGGTGTAGCGATAGCAAAATTTAGCCCAAAATGTGCTGAGGCATAAAGCAATGAGACAGCGACATTATTACCATCACCAATATAGGCTATTTTCAGACCCTCTACACGCCCGAAACGTTCATAAATTGTCAGCAAATCAGCCATCGCTTGGCAAGGATGCGTATCGTCGCTGAGACCATTTATCACCGGAACTCGTGACCATTCTGCCAATTCAGTCACATGAGCATGGTCAAAAACCCGTGCCATGATGATATCGACATAGCCACTGAGTACCCGTGCTACATCAGGGATACTCTCGCGCTTGCCGAGTCCAATTTCTTGGGGTCCCAGCATAATGGCACTCCCGCCAAGATGCTTCATCGCTACTTCAAACGAGACCCGTGTTCTAAGCGAGGGCTTCTGGAAAATCATACCCAGAATTTTGTTGCTTAAAACCGGACGATTGCCTCCTGTTTGCCATTCTTTTTTGAGATGTACAGCGAGGTCGAGGATATGTTTTAGTTCATTGGTTTCCCAAGTCGCCAAATCCAGAAAATGCTTCATGAAGTGACAGAATCTTTCTATGTGAAATTTGAGTATTCGGAACTATTTGCAGTATAGCACAAGCGTTAGAAACGCGAAACAAGTCGATAGTCCCTGCAAGACGCTAGAGATGATTATCATGTTCCTAAATTAAGAAACAGACTCCATTTCGAGCCAATTTTTGCCGACTTCAGCATTGGCAACCAATGGCACACGCAATTCATAGGCATTCTGCATCGTATCGACAACCAGCTTTATCGTGGTTTCAATTTCGTCTTCCGGCACTTCTAATACCAATTCATCGTGTACTTGCAAAATCATCACTGCACCAGAATCACTATCTTTCAGTGCCTTATGCAAGTTAATCATCGCAATTTTGAGGATATCGGCGGCTGTACCTTGAATAGGCATATTGATTGCCGCCCGTTCTTGTGCGCCGACTCGTTGGCTGCTGATTCGTCCCCCTTGTAAAGCGGCAAAATTGCGACGACGACCTAATAATGTTTCAACGTAGCCATGCTCTTTGACAAAATTCTTGGTTTCGTCGATATAACGCTTGACACCCGGAATACGCTCAAAATAACGCTCGATGAATTTTTCCGCCTCGCCTAATGTCAAATCACTCTCACGCGCTAAACGAAAATGCCCCATGCCGTACATCAAACCGAAATTAACACGCTTCGCAAAGTCGCGCATCCCATAATCGACTTCATCCACACCAACCCCGTAGACGGCGGCGGCTGTTGCCTGATGAATATCTTGTCCGGCTTCAAAAGCTGCAATGAGTGTTTTGTCTTGGCTGATATGTGCCATCACACGCAATTCAATCTGGCTATAATCGACAGCTAACAAGACATACCCTTCTGGCACGATAAATGCCTTACGAACAGCGCGTCCTAATTCTGTACGAATCGGGATATTTTGTAAATTAGGATTGCTGCTGCTAAATCGTCCAGTAGAAGAACCTGTTTGATTATAATTGGTATGAACACGTCCCGTACTGCGATTGACCAATGCAGGCAGTGCATCCACATAGGTACTTTTTAACTTGGTCAATTCCCGATAATGGGTAATTTTTTCGACTATTGGATGTTCATTTTTGATTTTATCGAGTGTCGCAGCATTGGTCGAAAATCCATGTGTTGTCTTGTCTAAACCTTCAACTGGCAACTTGAGTTTATCAAACAAAATTTCGTTCAATTGCTTAGGGCTGTTGATGTTGAATTCACCCGACTCGCCCAATGTATAAATTTCTTGCTGCAAGGCGTTAATCTGTGATTCCAGTTCGCCACTCATTGCTTGCAAGAAAGGCACATTAATCTGAACCCCTTTACGCTGCATATCAGCTATCACCGGCACAATTGGTATTTCGATTTCTTCCATCAATTGCAAGGGAGTCAATTTACCCGCATTAGGGGGATTTTCTTGTGCGTTCTTTTCCATTTCTGCACGCAAATAATGAGCCGCTTTCATCGTCACAATGGCATCGGCTATCGCATAAGGAGCAGCCCGTTCAATCGAAACATCATCCATTGTGCGCTGATTCTTGCCACTACCGATGAGTTCCTTAATTTCTGTCATATGGATTTCAAGATACTGACGTGCGAAATTTTTCAGTCCTAAAAATTTACTGACAGGGTCACGCACCCATTCTGCCAGCATTGTATCGAAGGCAACAGGTTTTACATCCAAGCCATAACGCTGCGTCACCACAAGGTCATAAATGGCATTATGAGCAATTTTTTCGATATCAGGGTTTGTCAGGGCAGGCGCAATTGCATCCATCACAAAATAGGTTTCAATCTGGTCTTGGTCGCTATGATGCCCAACAGGGATATAGTAGCCTTTGCTTTTTTGACTATCATTTTCCTCATCATAAACTTCAAAATCAACTGCTAAAGCAACCCCCACAAGTTTTGCTGACATTTGGTCAATACTGGTCGTTTCCACATCCCAGACGATACTTTTGGCTTGCATGAGTGTCTCCGCAAGGTCATCTAATGTCGCCTTATCTTGGACAATCACGGTCTCAAATAATTCATCCGGCGGAGGCGCACCCTCATCAAATGGCGTACTACCGAACATCTCCAACTGTTTCATTTCATCCGATGAACTCTGAGATGTTTCTGGCATAGACGAGATATTGTAGCTTTCGAGTTTGTCAAATAAGCTACGAAACTCCAAGTCACGGAAAATCGAAGACACTTCATCAAAGTCAAAATCTTGTGTGACACAATTTTCCAGTTCTAGTTGAATCGGCAAATCAAACTGGATTTGGGCTAAATTTTGGCTGAGATAGGCTAAATCTTTACCTTCGATTAGTTTCTTTTGCTTACTCCCTTTAATGAGTTCGATATGGTCGTAAATGCCATCAAGTGTTTCATATTCCAGCAGTAATGAAGTCCCTGTTTTTTCGCCGACACCCCGTACACCGGGAATATTATCGCTGCTATCGCCCATTAAGGCTTTAAGGTCTACCAGTTGGTCAGGGCGAATCTGATATTTTTCGATGAATTTAGGAATGTCGTAGATGATATCGGGGCGGCTTTTGAAGGCGGGCAATTGTACGCGCACATTGTCAGACAAGAGTTGTAGAATGTCCCTATCGCCCGTGATAATATGCACATCGACAGCTTGTGTTTCTGCCTGTTTTGCAATCGTCCCTATCACATCATCAGCTTCATAACCATCTATCCGTAAAATGGGGATATTAAAGGCTTCGACCACTTGATAAATACGCTTGAGTTGCTGACCGAGCGATTCTGGCATTTTCTCGCGGGTGGCTTTGTAATCTTCATAAACTTTTTCACGACCACTGAGACCGGCATCAAAGGAGACCGCTAAATATTTTGGTCTTTTTTCAAGCAATATATCAATCAGAATGCGCGTGAAGCCAAAGACAGCATTGGTGACTTCGCCGCTTTTGGTACTAAAGGCGGCTTCCGGTAAGGCATGAAATTGTCGATATGCCACCGCATGACCATCAACAAGGTATAAAAGAGGACGATTTGCCATAAGAATCCTTAAATTATTGCTCTACGAACATATGAGCGAATTATAACACAGTCAAGAGAAATTTGCCTATTTATTGGTGCTTCTAGTAACCTTCGGTAAGTTTTTAGAATTCCGTCGTACTGGCGCAGCGCGCTGCGCCCCTACAAAACCGAGATTTTATTTTTAATTATTTACCGATTCTTACTTCTGTAGTGAGCAAAAATATTGAAATTAAGCATGTGTCTAGTTGCTGACGAACATCATATCTCATCAAAATGAACATTGGATACATTATTATAGTTCTATAATGATTCTGTATAGAAATCTTGACAACTTCTCATTCAAATAGGATTATCATGATACATAGTTGCAACATAGAATTGTCGTTGACAGACTCTTATTTTAAGCTGAGGACTCATGAAATCCAGACTCATTCTTCCACGTATTGTATTATCACTACTTTTCATCACAATCATTCTGTTACCACACAATCATATATTAGCAGACGATAAATTGATTTGCTCGCAATCTACAGAAGCCTACACCTCTCAAGTAAAGCCCGAAGATGGTATCCGCTTTGCAGTGATTGGCGATTACGGAACACTAAGCTATTTTTCTCAGCGTGTCGCTGATATGGTGACAAGTTGGAATCCAGATTTCATTGTGACGGTTGGCGATAATAATTATCCATCAGGAGCAGAGGAAACCATTGATGATAATATTGGTCAATTATATGGCGATTACATCGGCAACTATAACGGCAATTTCGGTAACGGCTCGGCGCTGAATAATTTCTACCCCATCTTAGGCAATCACGATTGGCGTACTGGTGAGGCAGGTCCGTATTTTGAGTATTTCACCTTACCGGGCAATGAGCGTTATTATGATTTCGTTCGGGGTCCCATCCACTTCTTTATGCTCGATAGCCATCGCTTAGAACCTGATGGTATAGATGACGAATCAATACAAGCTCAATGGCTACAAAGTGTCTTAGCAACATCAACAAGCCCTTTTCAAGTCGTCATTGCTCATCATCCGCCTTATTCATCAAGTGAGGATAATGCGACACCAGCACTACGTTGGCCATTTGCTGAATGGGGTGCTGATGCTGTCATCACAGGTCATGCCCATCATTACGAACGGTTTGAACAGGATGGCATACCTTATATTGTCAATGGCTCAGGGGGACATATACCACTTTATGATTTCCAAGATGTCTTGGAAGATGGCAGTATCATCCAAGATAATTGTAATTTTGGTGCTATACAGGTTGATGCAGATGACAATACCATGACGATGCGATTTATCTCTGTTACTGTTGAGGGTTATGTTATCGACCAAATCACCATCAACGCAGACAGGTAATACAGACAATGGCGTGAAGTGTCATTCACGCCTCCATACATTTTATTCACGGGCGAAGTTGATGAAACGCTGAATTTCTTCGATTTCCATCTTTCGTCCGGGTTGTAATACAAGGTAGCTATCATCCCAAAGGGTTGCAGTATCCGCATTGTTGGATTCATGGCTAACTAATGTGGCGGTAGATTGCATCAAGTCACGGATAACGGTTTTTACATCATAACTGACAGGCATATCACCATAGAAATAGACAAAATCTTGATGAACTTCCATTTCATGAACCTGCCAACCTTGTTGCTTGAGTTCCGCATTCAATTTCTTGATGATTGCTTGAGCGACTGTGTTTGGAATAATGGTAGCAGCATTCCGTAGAATCCATAGCAACGTGCGCGGAACACGTTCACCAACATCTTCATCTGCTAAGACTTGCAGCGCATCATCCGCTTCTTTTTCTGGCGAACTTTCTGGTGTTGGCGCAGGTTCAGGTATGATTGCTAATGCTTCACTCAGACGCTTCCCTTGACGACGAATGATGTGTAGTGGCGTTAAGCCCCCAAATATCATAGACAAAGTATGGCTTGATTCCGTCTGACAGGTAAACAACATATAGTCTGCCCCACTACCGGGTAGTGTAATGAAGCGAATTCGTGATTTACCCCCGTCTGCATTCCAATCAGTTTCAAGCTGTCCGCGCAAATCTTCAATATCTTCGCGCGGCAAGTTGCCAGAATACGCAATAATTTCCCCATCGTTTACCAATACGGATGCCTCTACCGATAATTCGAGCGAAACTTGGGTCAGCGTTAAGGCAAGTTGAGCCACATAGGGGTTAGATTTGTCGTATTCCGAGAAGGCAACACCTTTTGCTGTCGCACTTTCCACAACCATTTCTGCTTCTTCGGTAATGGGTAATTGAGCGTCAGATTGTAGTTTCTCAAAATCTGCCGTATGTGCTGCCGCTTCTTCTTCATCGAGCACTTCTGCGACAGGCAACGTAGGTTCTTCTGGCAAAGATTTTGATGGATGTGACCGTTGCACAGGTTCTAGCAGGTCAGTGACAAGATTGGTCGGGTCAGTTTCGATTTGTTGCTGTTGCGCTTCATTGGGTGTTGTTCTCGTCACCGTATATTCAAATGTGCTACTGATACTGAGTAAGTCATCGGGCAAAAATTCGGGTTCACGAAAATACTTCTGGTCTTCCTGCAACCATGAGGGCGGCACAAGGATTTGTTTTCCACTTTCTTGGGCGCGGCTCATAAACTCATTGAGAGAGAATGTCCGAATCGGGGTTGATTCGTCCATCGCTGTTTCCAGAATGACTGCCGCCGGAATGGAACGCGAATCTGCATTTGGCTCGTTATAGTCTTCCGCAGACTGCGTATTACGCGCCGTCGAATCATCGGAAAAAACTTCAAGGTAGCGACGAACATTGTGTGGGTCTTTGAGGTGGTCACGTAAGTCGCGTATGGTACTCCCTTCCTCAAATGAGGGCATAGGAGGTTCTTCGGCTGCTAATTTATCAAACACCGTCGTTTCAACATCAGCAACTTGTTTATCTTTCGACGCATCAGACCCTAACTCAAAAACGATATCACCGCCCTCGTTATTCGACACCCAAAATTCAATTGCCGTAAAATCACCCGAACGTGATGTGTCGGGCATTTGAGAAGATTGCCCCGAACCTTTATCAGGTTGCGATTTTTGTACATTTTTCAGTGCCTCTTCTAGCACATCGACAAAGCGCCGCAGTGGATAGGGAATATTGATAATCGCCTGAATATTATGCTTCTCTTTGAGGTTATGCACGGCGGGGTGATTAGGGGCAGCGATTAAGGCGATATCGGGCTGCATGGCTCGCATATGGTCAAGCGTATCGGGTGCTGACATATCATTAACACGAAAATCCAATAGCGCACACGATTGCGGATTCTGGCGTAAAAAATCCAATGCGGGGCGCGAATTGGTGAATGTTGTCACTTCGTAGCCATATTTTTCTAATGTAGCGATGGCGTTGGTTGCGAATTTGACTTCGCGTGTGATAATCAGCACTCGTTTTGCTTGAAACAACGTCTTAGCTCCTGCTTGCCATGAAACAATCTCTTAACCTATTGTAGCGCAGAATCTCGCAAGGGGCTTACTCTGCCACGACATCCACCGAAATATTACCGCGATTATTGACTTCGCTGATTTCGGTAATTGCATTGCCGGGGTCAGCTTCGACTTCAATCGTATAGAAACCACTCGCGTTAAATGTCACATCTTGCGTCAGAACAATGGTTTCCCCATTATTGAGGTTGCTGATAACCCCTAAGTCAATTTCGACACCATTAACACGCATTACCACTTCAAACTGATTACTAGCACCAAAACCAAGATTAGAGACTGTGACAGCATACTCTTCTATCACTTCTGTTGCGCCTAATGGAATCGTCACATTCTGTGCGCCAACAATCGTCGCAATAACCAAATCCGGCAGTCCCGGCGTGGGGGTAAAGGTTGGCACAAGAGTCGATGTCGGCAATGGTGTGACGGTGGGTGTCCATGTCGGAGTGAATGTCGGGGTACTAACAACAAAATTCTCGACGGGAACAGCATTACAAATCCCGTAAAGTGTCACAAAGTCACCACTGACCCATCCCACACGACTGGTATAGGTTAACTTCCACCAAGTATTATCGCCGAGACGTGCAATAATCGGCGCAAGCGTGCCACTCGGAAGAACCGTAATCACGTTGTCACGAGTTGTCGTCGGTTCGCTACGGAGATTGAGTCCGACAGTGGTTAAGGCGCGGCAGACACCATCATTCGGAATCACAGGTTGCCCTGATGTACCGCCTGTTGTGCCACCCCCTGATGTATCAGGGCGCGATGTCACAATGACTTCATTGGCATCTTCACGGACAATCACCGTAATTTCGGCAGGGTCACTGGCAATTGCACCCCGAAATGCTAATACTCGTAAACGAAATTCGCCTGTTGTGCGCGGCGTATAATCTAAAACGCCTTCAAATTGTATATCGCCATTAATGGATTCTGATGAAATAGTACGGACAATTTCGCCATTTGTGAATAATTGTGCGCGTGTCACACCCACTGCATCAGAGGCTACGATGCGGACAAAGATTTGTTCATCGACAACAAACTCATCGCCAGCTTGTGGTGATGTAATTGTGACTGTGGGGCGACCCGTAGCAGGTGCTTGTGTAGGAATATCTTGTTCATTCTCTGCTGAACCGAGATTACAACCACTCGCCAGCAACATTAGCACACCAATTGCACCCATGAAACGTTTTCGCATGTCTTGTTCCCCTTTGGTAGAAAAGATATCTCATACTGAAATTCTATCATCATGTGGCGAAACAAGATACTCGCGGTCAATATGCGATAGGTATACTGTTTCTTTGCGGCATAGAATATACAAACTAAAAAGTCTCGGCAGAAAACTGAACGAGACTTCAAATATCGAAATTGTGGTCAAACGAACTTAGCTAATCGGCTCTTTATAGATGATGTAACGCCCCATAGCGTCACCTTTTGCGAGGCATGTATCGGTATCGACTTTGAACTCGTTACCGCCCGATACCCAACGCAAGCCTTCTTGTAGCAATCCTTGACCCACAAAGCAAACAGCGCGGTCAGCTTTTCTGTTCCAACACATCGGGCAACGTTCTAGCGTGTAGATGATTTTGTCTGCGCCTTCATCAAACACATTAGATACTTGGTCAGAGAATTGGGAGAAGATGTTCGCCATCGCTGGTACACCAATTTTCAACTTCGCATTCAGTGGCAACACCTTAAACGCAAGATCACCCACACCTGCCAACGCACCAAACGCACGCAAGCCTTGTGCAAATGTTGCACGTCCAGCACGCAAGGCAAGACCACGACCACCACGCGGACCGTACATTTCTTCCAGCGCGATATTCAACGCGGTATAGTCCGCAAAGTCGAATTCTTTTTCAAGGTTATCTTGGGGGTAGTTACCAATCAGTTCAGAGAGTCCCGCCAAGTTGAGAATAGCTTTTAGACCATTCTCACCCATCACTTCTTCCATCGCTTCAATGGTAATGCGGGCAAATTTGTTTGGATAATAATATCCAGCTTTTGTTCTCTCAGGTGGCATTTTACCTGACCTCCAATCGGTCAATCAGCAGAATCAGCAATCATCGGTTTGGGCTGATTGGTAGCGGTTATTATATATATAAAGTTTTGATATGTTACAACAGGTTTATCTACACTATGTAGTTGATATGCGATTTTCCGCAAGACTACACGAATAAAACAATTGTATTGTATCGGTACTTGTGCGTAAAGGCAAATTAATTTTCGGGTATTTTTTGCCTTTAATGACATAAAACATAATAGACTGCGCCAACACAATCTACTATGCAATCATCTTCAGTTTTTGTCAACTCGATATGACCGAAATTGGCATATCTGTTTTGCGAGCTTGTTTGACAAGCAACTTTGATAAATCGACAAATGCTATCTCACGCCATCATTTTGTGTAAGGCGGGGCAAAACCCCGACAGGGGCTTGTGGCAAACGGGCTTGCATACTCCATGGACCCGTCCATGTCACTTCAACATCGACTAATTGCCCCTTATACTCACCATCAGCCTCAAAGAAAACGAGCCGATTTTGCGGAGTCCGTCCGCGCCATTTGCCTTTATGCTGGTCTTCTACAAGAATTTCGAGCGTTTGTCCTAAAAATTGCGAATTATGTTCCGCGCTCATTGTGGCGTGTAAATCTTCTAACATATGATGGCGGCGCATTTTTTCTTCTGCTGGCACATCATCTTCCATACGCCGTTCGCTCACTGTCTGCGGACGAGGACTATAACGCGCAATATGGATTTTCTCAGTTTTCAAATCTTGCAGCAACTTGTAGGTATCCATGAATTGCTCTTCAGTCTCGCCACAGAAACCGACAATAATATCTGTATGAATCGCCACATTGGGAATTTTGTTGCGAATATGTTCGACCAGACGGCGATATTGAGCATTGGTATAGCCACGACGCATCCGTGATAAGACCTCATCATTGCCTGCTTGTACCGGAACTTCAATGACAGGCATCAAACGCGGCAATTCGGCAACAGCATCCAAAATACGGTCATTCATCCAATTGGGATGACTCGTCAGGAAGCGAATCCGTTCAATGCCGACTTCTTCCGCAACATCATGGGTCACACGCAATAAATCTGCCAAATCGGGACCATCTGGCACATCTTTGCCGTAGCGGTCAACAATCTGACCGAGCAGCGTCACTTCTTTCACGCCCTGTTCAGCAAGACTTCGTACATGATTCACGATTTCGCCCACACGACGACTGCGCTCTACACCGCGTCGGAAAGGAATCACGCAGAAGCTACACGCATGAGAGCAGCCATAAACTATCGGCACATGGGCGCTGACGATATTGCCGCGTTCATGTTCTGGCAAAATCAAAATGCCATCATCTTGCACGTTATCACGGGTTGCGCGTTGCTGTGCCTCAATTTCGAGGATTTCTTTTTCGCCAACACGGTCTTGCAGAAAACCTGTCATGGCATCGGGCATAGAGGGCGACATGAAGACATCGACATAAGGCAATTTTTTACGTAGATAGAGGGGGTCTTTAACACCCACTAGACAACCCATCAAGCCGATGACTTTTTCGGGGTTTTGCTCTTTATAATTCTTGAGGATACCCAGCCGACCATACGCCTTATCTTCCGAACTTTGGCGCACAACGCAGGTATTCACGACATAGATATCCGCCTCTTCGGGATTTTTGGCGGCACTATGTCCCATTTTTTCGAGTTCACTTGCCAGCAATTGCGAATCCGCAACATTCATCTGGCAACCGAGCGTCCAAATATGATATTCCATACTGTGTAAAACCTTCTCACTAACGAAGTGCCTTCATTGTAGCGAAAAGCCTCCCTCATTGCGAGAGTGATTGCAGACCCCATTCCCACCCTCGTCATTGCGTACAGGTCAACACTTGGTAATAACAATGCACTATGTAAAGTGCTGTTGTGACATTACTGGCATGATTTGTGCATGAGGAGTCGAACCTCTCCGTTGCCCCACGTTACCAAGATGGCTTTTCAGGCCAGTGTTCCAACTGTAATCCGTTGGCGATTTGTGTTCACCCCTGTAAAAAACGACTACCGACTGCAATCAATCTTCAATTAGGTCTATTGTCCAGTTCAGTCGCTGGATAGCGGTATCAAGCTCACGATACTGACGCGAAATACCATCAACTTGTTTTTGAATATCTGCGATATTCACAGTTGGCAATTCTTTGATTTCCATGCGTCCATAGCGTTGCTGCGGTTGTGTTTGGATAATCAACCCTGTCAGCATACCCCGTTTGAGCATGATTGTATCCCGTTCGGCAAGCGCATCAGTCACAGTGCGCGTGTCGTCAAATTGCGTTGTGGCATTCGTGCGATTAATTTGCTGAATCAAGCGTGTCAATTCTGCAATCACAGTATCAACCTCACGCAGAAGTTCTTGTGGGTCTTCTGGTGGTTGTTCTTCTTCTTGAACTTTCGCGCTACGGGCAAGGCGCTGGCGCAGTTGTTCAATCCGCTTTTGGGCATCTGCCCGTTGAATTAGTGCTTCGGCTAGTTTCATAGTCATCCCTCCTAAAATATCATCACATTGGCACGGTTAGTCGAATATGTCTGTTACAGGCACTTGGAAACTGGGCAGAACGCTCAAACCTGAGATAGTATCATCTTTCGATAATCTGATGGCTGACTTATTCGGGACGTAAATTTCAACAGTTGCCGCGTCGGGGTCAACAATCCAGACGGTTGTTCCTGCGTAGAGGTAATTCGTTAGCTTGATTCGCACATTGGCTGGGTCATCAGTCGGTGATAATACCTCAACCGCTAAATCAGGGGCTTGCGAATTGTACGTTTCGTTGGATGGATTCGGTTGCCTTGTTTTTGACATGAACGCCACATCTGGAATATATCGCTGTCCAGAAACCTCGTAACCGCCATCTGCACCCGTGACATAGCCAAGATTATTCTGTTTCACAAACGAACCAATTAGGATGCCAATAGATGCTGCAATTCGAGATGAACGATTGTTAGAGACCGTAGAGTATGCTCTCTCGCCAATAAGTTCAAATGAAATATCTCCATGTTCTGGCAGCAGAACAAACTGCACAAATTCTTCTTCGGTAAATGTTCTATCAGCAATAACCATAAGCCGCATCCATCTATACAACTGATTGCCTATATATTATCACGCTTTTACGAGGACGAAATCCGTACATTAATCGCTTAGGATAGTAAATACCGTATAAATTGACAGTAATTGTACAGATAGTAGGTATTTATTCATCTTCCAAGAAAAAGCGTAACGCAGAGAAACGGAGAATCAGAGACGCAGAGGTGTTTTGCGCTTGATTCTTTGTGTTCTTGGTGACTTTGTGGTTCAAATTATCCTGAGTTCGGGATAGATGAGCAGTTACGATGATAGGCATTTTACTATCATAACAGATTTTACAATGACAATTTGTATTGATGGGAAGCGGTCTCGTATTTGCAAGAAAAAGCAAACCTTGTCACAATCTATGCAATACTATCCATATTCTAGGGGAAACAATCTATGCGCCAAACTATCTTGATGTACAACCCTAAAAGCACCTCACCCAACAAACAACGAATGCCAATGTCGTTGTTGTCGATTGCTGCTATGCTTCATGATGATTATGATTTTGAACTCATTGACGGCAATCTCATCTCAGACCCTGCAAAGCACATTATTGAACGAGCGAAAGCCACACAATGCAAATTATTAGCGGTGACGGTCATGCCGGGCCCACAAGTTATGCAAGCTGTTCCTGCTTGTAAACGCATTAAAGCTGCCTTGCCTGATTTAACGATTTTGTGGGGTGGATACTTTGCCAGTCATCATTATCAAATCGCCTTGCGAGAAGATTATGTCGATTATGCCGTAGTTGGTCAGGGCGAAATTGCATTCAGAAAATTTGTCGATACATTTTATAATGGCGGCTCAATGGCAGATATGCCTTCCCTTGCTTATTGTGAAAACGGGCAAATGGTAGTCAATAACAAAGCACCTGTTGCTCCACTTGAAAATTTACCCCGTTATCCTTATCACAAAATTGATACAGACTCCTATATTGGCACAAGTTATCTAGGAACACGGGTAGCATCGCATCATAGCAGTTGGGGATGTCCCTTCGCTTGTAATTTCTGTGCGATTGTGCCATTGGCAAAACAACGTTGGTCTGCTGAAAGCCCAGAACGGGTTGCCGATGTCATGCACTATCTCAAGCAAAATCACAATATTAATGGCATGGAATTCCATGATATGGACTTCTTCGTGAAAGAAGGGCGCTCTGCTGAAATTGCCGAACGTATGATAGGCATGGATATTTCATGGTGGGCATTAGGGCGCGTCGATACACTGATGGGCTATTCTGATGACACCTATGAAAAACTCGCCAAAAGTGGTCTGAAAATGGTCTTTATGGGCGCAGAAAGTGGCGATGACGAAACACTGAAAATGATGAACAAAGGTGGGAGCAGTGGGGTTCAGCAAACACTCGATATCGTTGAGCGCATGAAACACTTCGGCATTGTGCCAGAATTATCATTTGTACTCGGTACGTATCACCTCAATAAATAGGGGCAGAGTGGAAACAAGCGAAAAAGCGACGATATTCTGACGGAAAAACAAAGAGAAAAGCGCTACAATATAAAGAAATAAGCGCAAACAGGAAAAGTCGATGCCCCCAAAAGAATTTAAC
>JAUZRW010000113.1 GCA_030950085.1 Anaerolineae bacterium | reverse complement strand
ATAATGCCTCTGAGCAAGCACTTCGCAATAGTGTTATCTACCGCAAAGTCACGGGGGGGTTTCGCTCGGATTGGGGCGCTGAACTTTACGCCAACCTCATCTCCATCCTTGAAACGGCTCGCCGTCAGGGGCAGTCTATCTTTGAAACACTCAAGATGATTTTTGCACCACAGCCTGATTTCTCATGGATAGCTGAATAGATAAAATTAAGGCAAGAAACCACTTGTTTTTGTACAATCGGGACATATTGACTCAAAACATACTATTTTAGGACTTTCTATGCCGACACTCTTCATCTCTTATAAACGTAAAACATCCGCCGTCGCGCCGCTGATGGAGCGCTTGCGGGCAGCGTATTACCGTCTGTGGTTTGACCGTGACGAAATTCATCTAGGTGACCCAGATTGGCAAGCACGAATTGACCAAGGACTTCAACGGTGTGATGGTGTTATCCTCAACATCACGCCTGATGCTTGTGCTTCAGAGCCGGTGCGCTATGAGGTGCGTAAAGCCCTCGAATTGGGCAAACCCATCTTTCCGGTGATTCTCGAACGCATTGCCGATTATAATGCTGCCATTCACGATTTGGGACTACCGGAGAAGCAGCACCTCGAAGATTTTACCGATGTAAGCCAATGGGATGAGCAAATTCAACGCCTCTTACGTGACCTTGAGGAACAGGGCTTAGGTGTCACACCCCATGATCGTCGCCAAGAACGCAGCCGAGACAACCTCAATTACGTGCTGCATCAGACCTACCTCAAGCGGCTGGCGGAGCATATCGGCACATTAAATCTTGCACAGATTAATCCCACTCATGCACAGGGGGTGGAATTAGAACGTGTGTACGTGGATTCACCGACGGGATTGGGCATCAGTGTTGAGGTGCAGGACTGGCAGGTGCTTGATTGGTGGATAGATGAGGGCGAACAACAAGAACGTGGTTTATTTGGCTTGGGTGATGATTCAAAGCCAGATGACCCTCGTCGTAAACCCAGCGAGTTAGGCTATGAAACAGCACCTTTTGAAGCAATCGTCGGTCGCATTGATAGCGCTATTGCTCGCTATCGAGAAGAAAATCCGGACGCGAAACCCGATGAGGAATATTCATGGAACAATCCATGGAACAATCCATGGAACAATGGTGTCAAACGTCATGTGGTTAATATTCACCTGAATCACCTTGCTGCGGCGCGAAATCGTCTGGTGATATTGGGCGCGCCGGGAAGCGGGAAAAGCACCTTTGTCAGGTATATTGCCCTGTGTTTAGCTGGGTCGGGGGTAGACGATTGGACGCGAAATGCCACCATCACAGCATTGGATAATTGGTCACACGGCATCTTGACTCCTGTGTATGTTGAACTGCGTCGTTTTGTGGCATCGGAACACTTTCCATCTGATGTGAAAACACCTGCTACCGCCGATCACCTGTGGGCATATATCATACAGGATATTTTAGGTGCAGACTTGCAAGCCTATGCCGAAGACCTGCGCTATGACCTTGAACATGGTCTTGCTGTCTTAATTCTGGATGGACTGGATGAAGTGCCCTATCCTGAAGGCAAACTCAAAGACCGTCAGAATCAACTTATCAACCTAGCGCACAGCCTCAACACGCGCTATGCGACCAGCCGTATCATCGTTGCCAGCCGCCCCTATGCCTATGAAGGCTGGACATTGCCCAGTTTTGAAGTCGCGGAGATTACAGAATTTACCGATCAGCATCGTGCAGACCTAGCAAAACGATTGTATCAGGTAGCAGGATTAGATGAGAAATCTGCAAAAGAAAAAGCACAGGCACTGAACACCCAACTGCGACAAATTGACCCTGAATTGAAAGATCGCCCATTATTTGTCACATTGATGGCAACGATTTACCTCAAAGGGGAACAGGAAGGCTTACCCACGCGGCGTGGCGCACTCTACCGCGAGAGTATCCTGCTACTGCTGGATCGCTGGACGGCAAGTAAACCCGATGCACCATCATTGGTCAAATTATTGGGTGATAAGAGCCTTGATGACCTCTATGATCGCTTATCAGCATTGGCTTATGCGGTTCACAGCAGTTATGGCGACCAACCCGGTACGCCGGAGATTGACGAAAGTTTGCTGTATAAATATCTGAAACCCCTAGGGCGCACAACTGCCGCCGCGTTGATTCCCTACCTGAGTGAGAACGCTGGCGTGCTGGTCTCGCCGGGGCAGGATAATGAAAAAGATGTCTTCCACTTTGCACATCGCACCTTTCAGGAATATCTGGCAGGAGCCTATCTGGTCAGCCAATGTACAGAAGCGGATTCCTTTGATTTAATTCGCCGCCATATCATGGAAAAACCACAGGTGTGGCGCATTCCCTGTAGGCTGGCGGGAGATGTTCTGGCAGATACAGATCGACGCGGTGATTTGTGGGATTTACTGGATGATTTACTGGATGATGAAGTTCAGGATAATATCTCTGCCGATGACTCGCGCTGGTGGACAGTCTGGTTAGCATCCGTGGTATTGCAGGAACAAAAGATGCTGGTCGGGGGGAAATTGCGACGGAGTGAAGGAGCAGTCTGCAATCAACTGCGTGACTGGACGTTAGCACTCATTGAAACCCCACTGGCATTGGATGGAGCAGAACGGCTGGTTTGTGGTGATGCCCTTGGTATGCTGGGTAACCCGCGCCCCGGCTTGGGTATCAAAGAAATACAAGTCTCGCGCCCTGAGGGAGAGGGATTTAGGGAGAGGGCAATACCCGACATCCTCTGGCTGCCTGTGACAGGAAGTAATGGCGAAACAATAGAATTCATTGGGGATGAAGGGAAATTTGGCGAATTCGCTGTCCCTGATTTCTATATTTCAAAATATCTTGTGACTTATGCCCAATATCAGCTATTTGCGGAAAGTGATTATGACAATCTGCAATGGTGGGAGGGCTTCCCAGAAAAATATCGCCCACAGGAATTATTCAGTCAACGCACAAAAATCGCCAATGTGCCGCGTGATACCATTTCTTGGTATCAGAGTGTCGCCTATGCCCGTTGGTTAGATGTCCAACTGCGCGAGGCAGGCTTGTTACCTGATGCCTCTTTACAACTGCGCCTACCGACAGAATGGGAATGGCAGTGGGTAGCGCAGAATGGCACAGACGCATGGAATTACCCATGGGGCGATTGGAAAGAAGGCTACGCCAACACAATTGAAGCGGGCTTGTCACGCTCGACAGCAGTTGGCATGTATCCGCAGGGCGCGGCAAATTGCGCGGCACTGGATATGTCGGGGAATTTATGGGAATGGTGCTTGAATGATTATAGGAATACAGATATTATAGATAGATATAATAAATGAAGCCGCTAAATCAGGTTCAGCCGATACTTCGACTGTGTTTTCTCCGCCTACAGTCGTGCTAACACCTTGATTGGAGGATGCAACAAAAACATCAGTATCATCACCCTGCATCACTGATAAAGGATTGGCAGCACTATTTGAGCCATTAGCATAAATTTCGCTATCATCGCCCTGTAAGCTAATAAATGCTCCAGTGCTAACATAAATCTCTACATCATCATCTTGAAGACCTGCTGGGTTATCTTGTGCGAATGCCGTTAAAGTCAGCCCAATGACAATAAAGCAAACACCGACGATTGTTAAGAATAATCTATTCATGAGATTCTCCGTCATCGTTATTCCCACTCAAAATCCAGCGTCCAGCCAAAAAATAAATGGTTGCCGCAGTTCCTAAAACGATGCCGAAAATAATACCGCCACCACCGGGTGTATTGACAACACTGCTTCCGATAGATTCGACAATAGGTTGGAGCCATTGAAAATCCATAGTATTACCTTTTCAGTATTCCCGCACGATGATATTTACAACTTGTGCAAAAATTTGCAGTGAATTCTAAAAGTTCTTCTGAAAATCCGGCCTGCGCTAATTGCATGCACATCACGTCAATTTCGGCGCGGTTAGCTAATCTTTCACCACAACCACGACAATACACCCACGCACTTTCAGCAACTATTCCAGCAACTGAATCAACCCAATCCAAGTCAATCGCATAATGAGCGCAAGTATCGACACAGGCTTCACAGCTAATACAGTCTTGTGGATTAAGGTGTAATTTGACTTGTATCCCATCATCTTCAAGCATCAGCGCATTTGTCGGGCATACAAGCGCACACCCTCCACAAATCACACAAGCATCATCAATACGAACAGCCCGAATTTCTTCTGCAATGTTTTCGACCATTAGTCATCCCCCACTAATGAAAGATTTTCATCATCATCATAACCAGTGAAGCCATGCGGTAAGCCGGGAACGTGCTGTGCTGTTTCCCAAATCGGAATCATCGGGAAAAGTTTAGTAAAAATCATGTACAACAGTGCCATCCCTGCAAAGCAAGCGGCAGTAATCGAAATCTCGACAAAACTTGGAAAGTAAAAACCTTGATTGAGCTCGTAACCAATGCGCGGAAAGGCCTCGGATGGTACAATCACGATATACCGTTCGAGCCACATACCGATATTGATAATTACCGCAGCGCCGACAAGCCAAGCAACACTCTTTTTGCCCTTTGTTAAAAGGATAGCCAAGGGTATGAAGAAACAAGCCAGCACCATTGTCCAGAAGATTAGCGAAAAGTCGCCATATAATTTAGAGAAAACGACACTCATTTCTTCTGGCTCATTGCCATAAATAGCCGTAAGAAATTCAACCCCCATGAAGTAACTCCATGCGAGTGCCAATGCAATGAGTAGTTTTCGCATATAGTTAAAATATTTGAAGGGCAATACTTGTTCTAGCTTAAATTTCCAGCGTAATGCCGCCATCAGCATGATTGTTGCTGCCGAACCACTATAGACTGCACCGACAAGGAAAAAGGGACCCAAAATCGCTGTATGCCAGCCGGGTTGGAGCATCATCGAGAAGATGAAAGAGACGACAGTGTGGACTGTGATAACGAGCATCGACATGAAAATCGCCATGCTCCCTAGCACTTTTTCCAGACGGCGATATTTTTCAGGGCTATGTTGCCAACCCAAGGCGAGGCGTGTATAAAACACCCGTCGCCAACGCGGAGCATTCTCTGGCAAAGTATCGCGCATAATGGCAATATCGGGTAGCAGGGAAAGATAAAAGAAGATGATACTACTAAACATATAGAGCGTAACGGCTGTAATATCCCATAAAATGGGTGACATGAAACGACCATACAAGATTGTGTTCCCGATGCGGTCAATCCGTCCCATATCAATCAAAATGCTACCAGCACCAAAAGGCAATGCGAAAATCGTAATGGCTTCGGCTGCCCGTGCTAATGGAACGCGCCATTCTGCACCGACTAAGCGCAATATGGCAGATATAAATGTGCCAGAGTGCGCTAGACCAATGAAAAATACAAAATTGACAATATAAAGCCCCCAATAAACGGGGCGATTCATCCCACTAACCCCCAAACCGTTACGCAGTTGGTGAATATAGGCGAAAATACCCCAAATCAAAATCGCTGCTAGAATGAGCAAAACACCCTTTTCGCGCTGAGTCGTTGTGCGAGTCGGCTCAATGAGTAAATCTTGATATTTGTTTCTTAATTGTGCCATATCATCAACCCTCTTTCAGATAGATAACTTTGGGATTTGTTCCCAATTCTTCTAATAAGCGGAATGCTCGCCGACTACCTGCAAGTTGGCTCACCGTGCTATCAGGGTTATCTAAATCACCGAAAAAGCGTGCTTTACCTGTACAAGTCTGGACACAAGCCGGTTGATAATCTTCTGGACGGAAATTGCGTCCTTCTTCTTCGGCTAGTTCAAGCGCTTCATGTAAACGCTGGATGCAAAACGTACATTTTTCGACAATCCCTTTAGGTCGTGGTTCTACTTCACTATTTGGATTTAAGTGTAGTGCAATCTCTGGCGACCACTGCGGTTCATGCCAGTTAAAGTAACGAACACCATAAGGGCAAGCCAGTGTACAAAAACGGCAACCGATACAACGGTCATAACGCTGTAAAACTTGTCCACCTGTTTCGTCCGATTTAAACGTGGCTTCTACCGGACAGACTTTGATACAAGGCGGGTTGTCGCAGTGCATACAAGGACGTGGAATAAATGTTGCATTGGTGTCCTCAGCAGCGAATTCGGCATGTTCTTCAATCGGGAACACTTCATTCCATAATATTGAGCGCCCCATTTCTGATTGTTCAGGAGAGACAATCGGCGTGTTATTTTCCATGCGACAAGCAACAGTGCAGCCTTGGCAAGCAACACATTTATCTAAATCAATTACCATACCCCAACGAGTCATAAGATTACCCCTCTACTTTATATACTTTTACACGAGTATTACTAAAAGATGCTGTCCCCGCTAAAGCACTCTCCAATGGTAAAAGTGCATTGGGATTCGCGCCACGTCCATTTGAAAAACGCCCATTTGCTGTATGCCCTTGACCGTCCGGGAAATTGACAACCTGTGAGTGATTGCTTTTCACTACTTTTAAGCGAGTTTGTACACGACCAAACTCAGATTCAACCCATACTTGCTCACCATTGATTAAGCCTAAATACTCGGCTTCTTCATGGTGCATCTCAACCCAACCATCCCAGCGAATTCCGACGTGCATCCCAATAATTTCTTGTAAAGTGGGTAGATTAGCCGTGTATTCGGGGTCGCCAAGTGCCATCAATTGATAGGTATTGAGAATGAAGGGATATTCCGTTTCATCGCCGTGATAGTGGACAGGTTCATAGTGTGGCATCAGAACAGCATCCCCTGTTGCTTGAATACCAACTTCTGTAGGGTGAAGCCCACTCAGGCGATAAAAAAGTTCGCGTGACCAAAAATCGAAACGTCCATCTTGATATAAGTCCCGACGGTCACGACCCACAAGATTTTGCCAATTTTCAGAACCCCATTCAGCGAAGGGATGAGGACCCGTACCCCATTTACCAATACGAGTCATCGTCTCCCAATTACTGTTTTCGAGGGTGCTGGTGCGATATTGCAGCAAATCAACAAAAGTATCATAAGGTAGTGCTTGACGGACTGAACCGCCGAGAGCCTGAGCGAATGTCAGTAAGACATCACCCGTGTGCATTGTATTATGCAGGGGTGGAATCACAGGTTGTGCCAAGCCGAAACCTGCATAGCCTAAGCCTTCCCATGGGACATCTTGCCAACGTTCTAAAAATGTATGGTCAGGTAAAATCAGGTCAGCATGAGCCGCCGTTTCCGTCAAAAAAGAAGAAAAATCTACAACTAAGCCCACATTCTGGAGTGAGTCTGCAAAAGTTTGTCCACCCGGCATGATATAACTTGGATTCACATGATAGAGAAATAGCATGTCGGTTGAATATGGGTTACTATTTGATAGACCATCGCCTAGATTTTGTATGATGCTCTCAGCGAGGGGGTCATCGTCTGCCCCGTCAATGCGTGGCTGTGCTAAACTTGCAATCATGGTATCATCAACATAATATTCAGGCCAATCCGTATAAGGGATATCACGCTGAATAAGAACACCTCCGGGTTTTTCTAAATTGCCAACCAGTGCATTGAGGCTCATAACTGCCATTGCGGTATAGAGACCATTGGCGTTACCAGTGTGTAATCCGCCACGAATGGGCAAAGTTGCGATAGGTGCTCTGCTCTGTGCAAATTCACCCGCTAAACGCGCAATCGTTGTGGCTTCTACACCTGTAATTGCTTCAACACGCTCTAAATCATAGGCTTCTGATAACACCAAAGAACGAAAGCCTTGGTGTGTCGCGCCATTTTCGTCATTGAAATCTTCAAAGCCCATGGTGTAGTTACGAACGAACTCTTCATCATAGAGTCTGTTACCCACAATGAAACGCGCCATACCCATTGCCAACATCGCATCTGTGCCGGGATTAATCGTAAGCCACTCATCAGACTTTGCGGCTGTGACTGAATAACGGGGGTCAATCGTGACCATTTTGCTACGGTTTGAGCCACCACGCCGCGAAAAGCTGATGCCACTGATATAACGATGGGTAGAACGTCCGGCTTCTAGGAGACTACCGCCAAAATTGAGGATGAAAGTTGTATTTTCAAGGTCATAAGCAAGTAAATCATAACGCCCTAATGTGAGCAGGCACGCCGTTTTCACCAATTGATGACTCACACTATCATAACGACTCATGTTAGGCGTGCCATAGGCGGCGGCAAAGCGTTCAAACAAATCTTTCATCTGACCGCGTGTTTCGCCTAGTGCAAAAGCGACTCGATGTGATTCGCCAGCGTCACGTAAAGATTGTAAGCGTGTGGTAATTTCGGTTAGGGCTTCGCGCCATGAAATCGGCTGCCAATCTGCGGGATTAGTCGAACCTGCCGCACCAATACGCCGCATCGGACCGGGGATACGGTCAGGATTGTAAAGCATTTCTAGGAAGGTTACATCAACAGGTGTCCCATCAGCACCAATGGCATTATCGCCTGTATCGAGAGCGCGACTAATTTCGAGTGTCCAGATACCATCTGCCCAAATTGCTTGAGCATGGATATCGGCGCGAGAACCGGATTCCCAATCCCCAGCATCAGCAAACTGCCAATCTTCGCCGAGACTATAGCCAAGGTAACGGTCATCCATAATGCCTAATGCGTTTGTATTGGCAGCTTCCCACAGCCAGAAATCAGCGCCTTGACCTTCTTCTTCTAGCCACATGCCAGTCGGAAAACCACTATGGCAGGCTTGGTTACAACCCGTTATCTCGAATCCGGAAATCTCACTCACTTGCCAGAGCAGAGCAAGCCGATCTCCTGCGTCGGTATTGTCTATACTTTCACTTGCATCAGCCCATTCGATGAGGAAGTAGATATTTTCTGAATCATAGACAGCCCGTAAAGTCACATCAACTCTCCCAATGCTGCCATCTTTGACTTCGGATATAATCGGTGCTGCTTGTCCCCATGCTGCATCATCAGCGATACCATCAATAACAGGAGGCGTATCTGTTTGTGTGGCAGTCAGTGGGGGGTCAAAAAACTGCGCTACCGATGATTCGACCCGAAACAGAAATAATAATGGGCAGCGTGTGAATTGCCGCCGCCATTATTGAAGACCGAAACACCGAATACATAGTCTCCGCCGAGCGTGAAAATGCTATCATCTTCATGCCCTGTATCAAAGGCACGGCTCAAAACTACGTACCACCAACCGCCACCTGTCGTATTATCTACCACATAGAGGGAAGACGAGCTAATGTCGCCACGACTACCAACAGGGCGTTCTAAGATGTAGTACGGAATGGTTGCGCCCGCTTCAAATGTCATTGTGTCATCAATTGCAACTGCATCAGAAGAAAGAAGAGGTCCACTTGTGACACCGGCGGGATAAGTGAATGCGGGACCATCCCCGGCTTCGTTCTTATTGTTTGAATAGCTGCCACTTTCGCGTGAGTCGCCAGAACGTCCGGTCACTTCATTGGGGTCTTCGTATGATATTAAGCCGGCAAATTAGTCATCGGCATAACCTGCGGGGTCTGTGCGCGTCGCTTTCCAATGCCACATATCAATAGTTTGTCCATCATATCCGTCTTCTTCAAAGCCCATGAAGTCATTATCACCACCCGTATGGCAGAGAGCGCCACACCCTAAGAATTCATATTCACGTCCACCGTTGATGTCAAAAGTAATTGCATAACGATCTTCATTATTGAATCTTTCGTCTACAGCATCGCCGCGCGTCCATACTTCACCATCAAAATGCCACATTCTCCGCACATTATTGAGCGTATCATCGCGCCAGACTGCGCGAATATAAATCGTGTCACCTGTATGGGCGGCTTGCAAATCAATTGTCATATCAGGTGATCCGGTTTCGGACTGTTGTTCAAGAGCAACGGTCAAGGCGGGAATGTCATTCCATACAGCATCAAAAGGTGACATACTAATACCATCGGCTGGCATAGCAACGAGTGTGGTATCATCTTGTGCGAGTAGTGATTTTGTTAGTAGTAGCATCATAAACGCTAGCAACAACATAATCGAAAGTGATTTTTTCTTTTTACCCATTGTGTACACTCCTGAGTTACTATTTATTGGTTATATAAAAATTGAGACCTGAATTAAATCACGAATCTTTGGTAACTCCTGACCCTACATTAACATTTGAATGTCTTAGGGATGTACAGCAAATGTCTCATTTTTGTCAAAACGGAAAAAATCCAACAAAATTCGCTTTATACTAATTGTAAACATAAAACCCCTTTCGGGGTTTCACCGCGCCTCACACAAAATTGCAAAGTGAGACCGATGTTATAGAGTTATCAGAGATAGTTTGTTAAACAAGTATTCGGGTAATGTAGAAAGACAAAACAATGCTTACACGTATGCCATCTAATACCGACGGAATGCGTCAACTTGCTAAACAGGTGGCAATGATTCGTTGGTTTGTTGTGTTTTCCCTATTCAGCTTTGTATTTGGTTTTGAAACGATTGAACATATTGTTGTTGAGCAAAGCGCGTTCAATTGGAGATTTAACTTTGAGGTTCTTTTCTTCG
>JAUZRW010000112.1 GCA_030950085.1 Anaerolineae bacterium | reverse complement strand
AATTCAGTTGTACTTAATTGGATAACTACATTTGAAGAATATCGTTCTTCGGAAATATTTGAAATGACTGATCGCTTATTTAGCTTTCAGCAAACGGAAGAACTAGAATTAGGGCAAGCATGGGATTATTATTTCCCATTTAAGATCCGCAATTTTAGAACAGGAAGATATGATGACTCTCCATTTATAGAACTATTGAAAATATCACTATATCGCCCTCGTGATTTTATATCGCTACTTGATTTGTTAAAGAAACAGGTTGTTGAAAATAATGGCACAGAGGGTATTAACAGAAAAGTATTTATTGAGAAGGATATTTTCCAATCCACGTTTCGTAGAGATTATGCTCAATATCTTCTAGGAGAAGTAAAAGATCAACTTGTATTTTATCATACGCTTGACGATTATAAGGTATTTAGAGATTTTTTTACATACCTTGATGGTAGAATTCAATTTAGCTACGATGATTACGTATTAGCATACGAAAAAATGCTAAACTCACTCGAAAAAAGAAGTGATCCTAATCCAACATTTTTTGAAACACCTGATATATTCTTACAATTTTTATATGAATTAAATGTTCTTTGTTATTATCAAGATACTGAGCGTGGAAATCGGCATTATCACTGGTGTTTCCGAGATCGAACGCCAACTAATCTGTCACCAAGAGTAAAGACCAACGTAGACTATTTAATCCAATTTGGGATTGCGAAAGCTCTAGACATTGGAGAGACATTTCGTCAATAATGCTGTTTAGTATCTGAATGATGGATTTATTATTAAACCTTGATAAGCATCTAAAACTGGCACAAAGGTTATCTACAAAACAGGAATACAAGCCAAATTTTGGAAATAGCCAGCGGTAAAGGATTCAACACGCTCTATCTGGCACAACAGCAACACCATGCGTTTACGGGAGTTGACATTACACCTATTCATGTTGACATCGCACAACGAAAAGCGAAACAGAAAGACCTAGCCAACGCTCAATTTCAGCAAGGAGACTTCCATAGCCTAGATTTTGCAACTGGACAATTTGATTGTGCATTTGAAGTTGAGAGTATTTGTCACGCGCTTGATATGAAACGGGCACTCGAAAGTATTCATCGGGTTCTTAAACCTGAAGCTGACTTTATCCTCTTTAATTGCTTCAAAAAACGCCATGCCGACCTCACACCCGATGAAGCAACCGCGACACAGTTGATTGAGAAATCCATGTCTGTCAATCGCTTTGCTCCGCTTGATGAGTTTCTGGAAACAGCCGAAGCAACAGGCTTTGAAGTCGTGGAGATCAAGGATCTATCTGAAGCAACAATGCCGAATCTGCTGCGTTTTGAGAATCTAGCACGCTGGTTCTTTCAATTCGCAATCGCTGGAAAATTTATCCGATTCCTCTTGCCCGAATACCTCGCTCAAAATGCAATCGCGAGTCTGTTAATGCCCATTGCATCTCACGATAATATACTTGGATATTATCGCATCGTCCTCAAACGTCAGTAACCATACAACGGCTGCATCTTCTACACATGACTCAGTCTTCTAAAGACTCTACGAATTTATAGCAAGGCAAATTGCTGACAATCTCAGCATGAATTATTACTGGAAAATGCAATGTCCTATTTTGACATGCCGATTGGCATATTTGGCAAACAAACTGGCATATTTGGCAGTGCAATTGTTCACTTCAATGTCCTATTTAGGGCATTGACCCTTCCTGACTCGTGTTACGCTCATTACATAAGATTCATATTTGAGAAATTTGCCAAATGCCAAGCAAAACAAAACCCGAAAAAATATTATTGCGCGTTTTGCGTGTCGCCGAGATTCTAGCAAAAGCAGACAGTCCAAATCTACCTAATATTGAAGACATCAATAATGCGAAGGAGCCAACCAAGAAAGCACAGAAATCGAGCACAGAACACACAAAAAACTAAACTTGTGATAACTTATTTGTATCTTTGCTCACATTGAAGAGAAATTATTATGGCAAAACGTAAAAAGACTTTTGTACCAAAGCCCGGCTGGGCAATTTATCTTAGAACCAGTAGTCAAGAAGCACAAAATCCCCAGAATTCTCAGCGCCGTCAGCGTCATGCTATTAAACACGCTTTCTTGGATGATTCGGATATACCCGTTGTTGGAGAATACATTGATAATCTCAGTGGACGATATGCAGATAATCGACCTAGTTATCAGAGAATGCTATCTGATGCTCGCACAGGATGTTTCTCTCATGTCGCCGTAGAAAATGCAGAGCGTTTTGGGCGCAATGATACGGATTCCCTTGTCGCCATTGATGAATTGCATGAACTTGGAATTGCGGTGCGCTTTGCCGATTACCCGGATTTGAATCCCATCGACCCCGATGACCGTATTCTCGTCAGTTTGTCATTTACATTAGCTCGTCGCGAGTCGATTAAACTAGGCCAGCGTGTCCGAGGTGGGCACCATGCCAAGCTGCGTAATGGGGAATTTGTGGGTATGCCACCGGATGGCTATGTCAATAAAGAAGTACGAACCGATATAGATACAAAACTAGAGAATGGGAAGTATCGACGCTGGGTAGAGCAAGATCCGGAGCGCATCCACATCTGGCGTTTGGCGTGGGATTTACTGCTTGAAGATCACTGTACTCTGGAAGATATCTGCGAAGAGCTGCATAAACGTGGTTATAGGTATCGTAGTGGTCGCCCATTCATCAAGATCAAGAAAAATGGAAAACGCCAAGCAAATAAAAATACGTTATCCAGTATCTTTCACAACTGGTTCTATGCCGGTTGGGTTGTGAGCGCGAAGCCCAACATTGCCCCCAAGCAGATTCGTGGTCAATGGAAGGCATTGGTGACGACGGAGGAACTTGAGCGCGGTCTGGAAATACTGGCGAAACGCAACATAAAACGACAGTTTCGGCGCAAACACGACTACTTACTCCGTGGTTTGGTCTATGTGCAATTAGCAGACGAACATGAACCAACGCGCTTGTCTGGCTCCACATCCAACACACAACGCTCCGGTGGTGGAACCGCCTATTACTGCATACCCAGCAGTAACATCAATATCTTGTGCCGCCTTATTGATAACCAGATTCCGAACATGTTCGCTGACATCCAAGTAAATTCCGATTTGTTGCCACAAATTCGCGCCAGCTACACAGATGAGGTCGCACGAAAACTGGGACTCGTGCATCCTAATGAATGGGAAGAATTACAGGCCACACTCAAAAAAATTGAGGATGAAGAAGGCCGCATGGCGCGTGTCTATGCGTCTGGAAAGATTAGTGATCGTGTATGGGATAATCTGTGGGAAGAGTGGCAGGATAAGCGCCGAATCATTCATCTAAATCTAGAGAGCTTAGCACAAAACCAGGAACATCACATCGCCAATTTGGATGCCGCACTCACAATCATCACAAAAGTGAGTATACTGTATAATAGTTTAGAACGTGCTGACCAGAAAGAACTGTTACGTCAGATGATTGAGCGGGTTGTTGTTAACTCGGAGGGACTGATAGTTCGATTGGAATTACTACCACCGTTTTCTTACTTGAGATACGTGAAACAACGTGTAGAAAACAAAGGTAGTGCGGTTGAAGGAAAAACAAAGACCAGCACATCGGCTGGTCTAAGTTCGGAACAAGTCTTATCTGGTGACTCCGGCAGGACTCGAACCTGCGACGCTCTGATTAAAAGTCAGGTGCTCTGCCAACTGAGCTACGGAGCCATATAACGAGTATTATTATACGAATTTTGACTTTGAAATCAAGATGCAATCCTGTGAAAAACACGTAAAGTATTATTTTTTTGCCTATTTTTTCAAGCCGACTGCACCAGAGGCTTGTAACTGTGCTATATCCTCATCGCTGTATCCGGCTTCAGATAAAATCGCTGTTGTGTGTTCGCCATATTCTGGAACATCGCCAATCGAAAATTCGTCACTCCGAAAACGTGCCGGACTTCGCATCCATGGGATACCATTTTCGCTGATACCGGCTGCTTGCCGTGCTTTGACCTGCGCGTCATGAATCACATCTTCGGGGGCAGTCACCAATGTAAAACAACAGTCGGCATTGGCTAACAAGTCGTTCCATTCTTCGGCTGTTTTCGTGCGGAACATGACCTGAATCGCGCTTTTGAGTTGCGTTTGTTTCTGAGGGTCATGATGGATTTCGAGCCATTCAGGGCGTTCAACGGTATGGCAGAAGTTCGCCCAAAATTTCGGCTCAAGGGCAGCGAGTGTCATCGGCTGCACATCTTGGCTATAGTAGACTTCGTAGCACGCCAAACGCCCTGTGAGTGTGCCATCACCACCGCGAAAACCTGCCGTCAGCGACTCAACAAATTGCACAATCGCAAAAGGCATCGCACTCTCAAACAGCGAGACATCCACATAGTCACCGTCGCCTGTCCGTTCGCGTTTGAACAATGCCGCGCAGATTGCCATCACGCCGACATAAGATGCCCCCACATCGGCGATTTGTGCGCCAAGTGGATGCGGTGTGCGTGTACTGCCTTGGATACCACCGAGCGCCACGTAATTCAAATCATGTCCACTTTTGTTTTGATAAGGGCCATCTTGTCCCCAACCCGATAGCGAACAATAAACAATGCGCGGATTAATCATTTTGAGCGTATCATAATCGACCTTGAGGCGCTTCGTCACACTAGGGCGGAATCCTTCTAAAACAACATCAGCACTTTCGACGAGTTTATGAAAAACTTGTTGACCATCTTCTGTTTTGAGGTTGATAACGATACTGCGCTTGTTACGATTACTGGTGCGGAAAAATGCCCCCATGCCATCAACTTGTGGCTGCATCCAACGTGCATAATCGCCACCGACAGGGTCTTCTACTTTGATGATATCTGCGCCCATATCGGCTAATATCATCGTACAGACACCGCCCGGTAACAAGCGTGTCAAATCCAGCACACGAACGCCATCTAAAGCCATTGCCATCATTTTGTCCTAGAACTCATTTATGTTTGAAGCAATCGTAACCCGTCTATAGCAATGCTGCAAAAATTTCTGAGTATGGATAGCGGAGTCAATATCAATTTAGACAATTTGAGTTACACTGGATACTGTAATTTGAATGATGTTGAGGCGGATTTTGCATGAGACTGAAATTAGGCTTGTTTTGTACGATACTCGTGTTATCTCTAAGTGTCATGATGCGCTCGCTTGCCCAAGATGAACCGCCACTGACAGGCTCTTTGTTGGCATTGAATACTGTCGAACAAGATGCTGTGATTCTCTATAGTGTTGAGAGTGATACTTATCGTCGGCTGCAATTGGGCGCTGAAGCACATTTTGTCTGGGATTTTTCGGCAGATGGTTGTCGTTTATTGTTGACATTGCAAGATGAGACCCAATTTGGGCGCTTGGTTAGTGTGCGCCTTGATGGTAGCGATATGCGACAAATGGTGCAGTATGATGACTTGCCAGCAGACCGTTGGGGTATTTGGGAGCCGGATTGGTCGCCGGATGGGAGTCGTATCGCCTTTACGATGATGCGCGAACAATCGACTGCAAATGGAACAGAACGCCAATTTAATACGGCTTATGTCACAGCAGATAATCCCGAACCTCAATTTTATAGTGTAACAGGACGAGAATTTACGCCTGTCTGGTCGCCGGATAGCCAATGGTTAGTGTATGCGTCATATGATGAGCGCGTCGCAGGGGCTAATCCACTCGCAACAGCCATCCCGACAGTTGAACCACCACTTGGACAAAGCCCGTTGCCTGTCACAATGGTCAAAGAGGCGGATTTGTGGATTGTCAGTGCCGATGGACAGACCAAATATCGCCTGACAAATTTCAATGTGGGCAGTTTGAGCCAAGCACGCTGGTCGCCGGATAGCCAATTGATTAGCTTTGTCTTTTCGCCAAGCAACAATAATGACATGGTATGGATGATTGCCAATCGTCCGGCAGCTATCCCAACACAATTGACTTTCGCATGGTCACTGATATTAGATAATACATGGTTGCCGGATAGCACCGCAATTATCACCGCCATTCGGGATTATCGGGATGTTGCCGAAAACCGCTTATGGCAGATTCCGCTTGTGAATGGTGGCAGTGATGACGATGCCGCTTTCTATTTGCAAGAAGCGAATATCGCACATGCCGATTACCCACGTTTTAGCGCCGATGGACAATATTTGGCGGTACGAAGTGCCTATGAATTGCTTTTGCTCAATCTGGAAACAGGGACAACACGTTTTCTCGATAACCAAACGATGAGCAATTCTGCGCCCGTTTGGTCGCCTGCTGGTTTTACGGGAGAATCCAATTGTTAATGTATCAATCCGCATTATCACAAAAATATTTAACCTTGTTTCCATGATTCCGCTTCTATGCTATGCTTGTGGCAGATTCACATACGCAAGATAGGCACACTGATGGTCATTCAATTGACGCGCACTGCAAAACATACCCTCATTGTCGAAACGCCTGTCATGCCCGCCGCCGGAACGGTAGGGATGGCTTTTACCTATCATAATCTGGTAAAAATTGAGAAATTAGGGGCATTTGTCACCAACCCCATAACTTATGAGCCTTGGTCACCTGCCACCGGAACTCGTGTTGTCCCCTTAGATGCCGGGGTCTTAGTCCATACTGGGCTGCCGAATAATGGTCTCAGCAAAACAATCAAGGAATACCATGCCATCTGGCGCGATATGCCGATTCCAGTGATATTACACCTTGTCGCCACCACAACTGACCATATCGAGCGGGCAGTTGAGCGCATTGACCAACATGATGAAATTGCGGCGATAGAGTTGGGCTTGGATGATGATATTTCGTGGCAAGATGCTGGATCTTTTGTTAAAGCGGCAACTGAACGGGCTGAAAAACCGATACTGGTACGGCTTCCGGCTTATGATGCCTATGAAATAGCCGAAGCAGTTGCTGATGTCGGGGCAGATGCACTGGTTATCGCTGCACCACCACGAGGAACAGCCCGTGACCCTCGCAGTGGCAAGCTGGTGAGTGGGCGCATATACGGTCCATTGGTCAAACCTATGATTCTACGGATGGTCGGTGTTTTGGCACGACGGATACAAGAGGTTCCCATTATTGGAGCAGGAGGCATTCACTCCATACAAGATGCCCGTGACTACCTTGATGCTGGGGCAGTTGCGGTACAAGTCGATAGCGCCACATGGATTCAACCGAATCTGCTAGAACGCCTTGCCCGCGATTTAAGCGGTTCATTGATGACTCGCCCAAACAATGCCTTCCCTGATGAATGGCATCCGGATATGGGCGATACAGAATTTCATGAGCTATTTGGTGTTGATGAAGATGATGATAAAGACGATTCACCTAAACAGCAGGCATAAAACGCTGACACGCTAAAATGCTAAAATGCTAAAATGCTGAATTGCTGAATTGCTGAAACGGAGCAAGATATAATCATGTTACGGTCAAAATGTTTAGAAAGTATTTACCCCGAATTGGAAGATAAGTTGGTTGTCACGATTATGGGGGCAACAGCACAAGAATTGTATGATTTAGGGCATAAAGAAAACTTTTTTTATTTGCAACACGCGATGGGATTGGCTTCATCTATCGGCATGGGAATTGCCATGAATTTACCCGGTGAGAAAGTCATTGTGTTAGATGGTGATGGGTCGGTATTGATGAATCTAGGAACGCTAACGACGATGGCACGCTATCGCCCACGTAATCTTGTTCATATTATTTTTGATAACGGCAGTCTGCTTTCGACAGGCGGTTTTGACTCACACACCACATCCGGCATCACTAATTTGGCAAAAATGGCAGAAGGCGCAGGAATCCCCAATGTGGCACTGACACGCACACCATTAGAATTTGTGGAAGCGGCTGCTGATGCTTTTGAGCGCGATGATTTGACCGTGATTGTTGCTAAGGTAGAAGCCGTAGGTCCCGACCACTTTGGTATGGATTTGAAATTACCAGAAAATGCCTTCCGCTTTGAACGCTTCATCCGCGAGAAGCAAGCCAAAAAAGCGACCCATCGTTGAGCCGCTTTTTGGAAATTTACTGCTTTAAGAGAGATTTACTCGACTGTTGATTCAACCAGAATCTCTAAATCTTCCATCGCTGCGGGATTAATTATCCAAACAGGATTACCTGTGAGGGTATCAATCTCGCCATTATGGACACCTAAGACACCCGGCATCTCAATTTCGTAAGACATTTGCATGAAGGAACCCATCACGGCACCAAAACCGCCATCATCGCCACCCACACCATCGAGCAGTGATGGAATAGTCACGGCAACTCTTACATTTGAACCATCAACTGTAATTTTTGGCACCGCCCAAATAGCTGTGGGTTCGCCGGCATCATCTGTACTACCGGGCTGCATACGCTCAAGCGCCGCCTCTAGTTCACCCCATGCTTCAAGCGTCGGCACTTCGATAACGATATATGTCCACATTGACCCATTTTCGAGACGTTCCTCGCCATACATACTAATGCCTGTTTCTGCATCCACCATTGGCTCGCCGGATAATAAAGCCTCCAATTCCGCGAGGTCTGGGTCGGGTGCTTCACCGGACATCATGTTCAATTCAGTCAAAGCAGTAATCGACATATTAAAGCCAAATTCAGTTTGACCAGACCCATCTGGATTGACGCGGACAACGGCTTTAACGCAGCCACCAAAGAAAATACCGCTTATCAGAAGCAGCATTACAGGAAAAAATTTCTTCATTTGTTTCTCTCCTAGAGATAGAATAATTTGATATTGACATGTTGATGACCGATAGTTGGGTCTTCAACGCACCTTAATCCATACGAACTTATTGTATACTTCGCTCTGTATACGCACAACTCAAAATGGGTGATATTTATGGTGTTTTATGGGATGATGACCAATTTGCCCTTTGCCTGACGACTCCCCAATGCAATCAGGGCTTGTGCGGCATCGGCGAGTGGGTAGGAACGGTCAATATGGGGCTTGACTTTGCCTTCGCTATACCATTGAAATAATTTTTGGAAAGAATTCTGCATCACGGCTGGATTTTTGAAGGCATATGCCCCCCAATATAAGCCCACTAGCGAACTATTTTTTATCAAAACACGGTTCGCGGCTAATTCAGGGATGCGCCCACTAGCAAAGCCAATCACCAAGTAACGTGATTCCCATGCCATACAACGCACTGCCGCATCAAATATATCGCCGCCTACAGGGTCATAGATGACATCGGCAAACTGTCCATCCGTGATATCTTTCACAGTGTCGCGCAAATTTTCTTCTGTATAGTTAATCGTATGGTCAGCACCATATTCGCGTGTGAGAGCCAGTTTCTCGTCTGTGCTGGCGGCTGCGATGACTGTTGCCCCCATCAATTTGCCGATTTCAACTGCCGTGAGTCCCACTCCGCCGGCTGCACCGAGAACAAGCAATGTTTCTCCTGCTTGTAAATTGGCACGACGCGACAAACCCAGATGCGATGTGCCATAAACCAATGAAAAGACTGCTCCATGTTCATAGCTCATGCTATCGGGCATCGGCAAGGTCATCATAGCAGGAGCAATCACTTCTTCTGCGAAGCCACCCTGATTCACGATGCCAATGACACGGTCTCCCACCTTAATATTATCAACCCCCGTACCAACTTCAAGCACATCACCGGCGACTTCTGCACCGGGGCTAAAGGGAAAGTCGGGCTTAACTTGATACTTGCCTTGTATCATCAGCAAATCGGGGAAGTTCACACCACAAGCTCGCACGCGAATTTTTACCTCACCGCCGCGTACTTTCGGGCTGTCGATATCTTCTAGTACGAGGGTATCGGGTTCACCAAATGCCTTACACAAAATCGCTTTCATCAAAAATAACCTTCACTAGCGCCGATTTATGGATAGGTGGACACTATCATATATTGGCTTTTCTGGCGAATACTTCTTTGATTCCGTATTCGTCAGTATCTGTATTCCTCATACAATAGGCGGATTAGAGGGGGCGTATGTTTGGCATTATCAGCACAGGCTTGAGTCTTTGTGGGGTAATGAATGGCGCTTTGGTTGATAAGTGGGGATTTTCAGCCTTATTTGCAGTCACGATGCTAATTGAAGTGGTGCAAATGATGTGCAGCACTTTGATATGCAATCGTGCTAGTTTGCATTAAGCCAGCACAACCCTTAAACTAAAATCAAGTTATAATAGTCACTGAAATCATCCATACAGGACGAGGTTTGTATGCGCTTGCCAAATCGCTTCTTCAGCTTCATGATAATTTGCCTCACGGTCTTGCCAATATTCGCGCAAGGGACAACAAGTGACATTGTACCCTGTGACATCACACAAACGCCTTCGGGAGATATTCAATCTTGTAATTTTGTAGGCGGAAGCATTACAGATGCCTTTTTTAGTCAGCGTCTTCGTTTTGAAGCAGAAGTCGGACAAACCTACACCATTCGTATGGAGCGCGTCGAAACAGAAGATGTGGTTAATACGCTTGACCCCTATTTATTTTTATTAGGCAGCAATGAACGTTTCCTTTCTGAAAATGATGATATGGAAGAGGGTAATCGTAACGCGCAAATCGTCTTTACCGTGGCAGAAGGTGAAGCCAATCCAACGTTCATTATTGAGGCAACGCGCTTTCAGCAAGAAACGGGAAACAGCAAAGGCGATTTTCGTTTATATCTAATTATCGGGGATATAACGGCTGTTGAACCCGAAACTGAGGTCGTGCCGATACCCGACGTTCTCACGATACCGCCAGAATTCGGTGTTGAATTTACGATACTCGAATATGACACACCGCTAAATGGTCTATTGGATGCAGATTCTACCCAACAATACTTCGCGCTCGGTGGGCAACAGGGCGAAGTCTTTGCGATAACGGTCACAAGCACAGGCGATTTGGCGATAGCCACCACGATTAACTTTCCTGATTTTACGATTCCCTTTAATGCCCTTGAGAATGAGAACGAAACGATTATTCAGGGGATTATCCCACAAACAGGCTGGTATCTGATTGAAGTGGCGCAACAAATCGGGAGCGATGAATCTACAAGTGGTGAATTTACAGTAGAAGCCAATGTAGTGGATGATGGCTTATTAGATGATGATGAGCCGCTTGAGGCTGAATTCACGGATACGATTTCATC
>JAUZRW010000111.1 GCA_030950085.1 Anaerolineae bacterium | reverse complement strand
GTATCTATTCAGCTATCCGTGAGATTCCTTCGGACAGGCAGAAGCCAGTCCCTACAATTAGCCTTTTTTGACCCTATCTTCGTGTCCTTCGCGCCTTCGTGGTGAATTTTTAGGCATTTTCTCATGGATAGGTGAACTGTTACCCTCTGTTTATCTGTGTTACGATTTTTGTAATGTGCTAAATTGTCTCGTGAAATCATCTGCCATACGCTGTTTTTTAGCATCCGACAAAAACGAGGCATGGACACCATTCATGACCAGTTTTTCAATCATCGTAGCATCATATTGAAAAGTATCTGCCAATAGTTGATACTCTTTTGTCAGCGTGGTATTGAACATCGGCGGGTCATCACTGTTAATCGTCACATACAAGCCAGCATCCAACAATTTCGGCAGCATATGGCTCTGTATATCCGGCACAACCCCTAAACAGACATTACTCGTCGGGCAGATATCCAAGGGAATCTGTTTTTCGCGCAAATAAGCCACCAATTTATCATCTTCAAGCGCCCGTACCCCGTGATAGAGGCGCGTGGCGTGGGCATCTTTCAGCGCACTCCAAATACTATCAGCCCCTACAGTTTCTCCGGCATGAGGCAAAATTGGCAAATGATTGGCTCTGGCAAAATCGAAGGCTGCTGTAAATAGCGATGGCGGATAAGCCACTTCTTGTCCACCAATACCAAAAGCCACGACACCGTTATCATGATTTTTGACTGCCCACTGTGCAATGATAAGAGCCTCATCAGGCGTTGTACCAGCACGCGATATATCTATCACAAGTCCCATATCCACGTTCAGTTCTCGCTTTGCCCAATCTCGCGCCCGATTCAAAGCGGCAAGTTGATCATCGTAACTTAAGCCTTTTTGCTGGAAATGGGTGTGGGGTGTCCATGTTGCCTCAGAATAGACAATATTTTGCGCGGCTTGATTGGCTAGAAAATCACGGGCGACAAATTCAATATCAGCAATGGTTTGGATACAGGTTGAGGCTTTGAGATAGATTTGTACGAAATGTGGGAAATCAACAAAACGATACCACTCGCGCAGACCGACAACATCTTTAGCCGGTAAATCAATCTGATTCTTTTTAGCGAGATACAAGAGTGTTTGTGGCTGGATTGCGCCTTCAATATGAACGTGTAATTCGACCTTCGGCATCTTATAGATAAAATCACTGAGAGACATACGTTCCCTTTATTTATTTTTCTAAACGGCGTTTGGCACGCAACTTGAGTTGAGCCATGAGTTCGTTCGCCTTGGTGAACTCTTTCAGTTCGGCGCGTTCACTATCCGTCAAGGTATCTTCTTCATCGGCTTGGACAAGATATTTAACCCGTTTTAAGGTTTCTGGTGAATGTTGGTAGTTCTTGATTTCATCTAAACTCGGTGCTGACGTGATAAAATCGATTATTTCATCATAGGCTGTGCTACTCATGCCAAAAACTCCTTATGTGAGTGCTAATTTTTACCTTGAAAAGAAAAGACTATAAATAATGAATGCAAAATAGAAGCCTAGAAAAAAGGCTGATTCGATGCGTGATAGCTTGCGATTACGAACGAAGGGCAGCAAGGCAATCGAAAAAATAAGCATCACGATATATTCTACAATTGATAAATCTGTCTGACCAATATCAATAGTCGCCACTGTGGATGTTGCGCCAAGTACAAGCAGTAAATTGGCGACATTTGACCCAATCACATTGCCAACTGCCATATCACCCTGACCCTTAAACGCGGCAGTTAATGATGTGGCGAGTTCTGGCAGTGATGTTCCCAGCGCAACCATCGTAACCGCAATCACCAAATCACTGACTCCCATCGCTTCGGCAATACTCACAGCACCATTGACCAGTAATCGCGCTCCGATGACTAAGACTGTGAGACCAATAACGATGCGTCCAAATTCCATCGCCATATGGACTTTGACTGCGCCGTTTTCGTCTGTTTCAGGGCTAGCAATGTCTTCCTGTATGTCTTCGCCACCATTGCCGTTTTCGTGTTGCGAGATGTAGTAGAAAAATGCTGAGAATACGATAAAGCCAAACAAAAGTAGCACACCATCAAGGCGGTTAAGCTGCCCATCAAACGCCAGAATCGTCGCAAATATGGTCGCGCCAATCATGATGGGTATTTCGCGCTTGACCAATCCTTTTTCAACTGAGATGACATGAACTGTGCCAGTTAACCCTAAAATTAAGCCAATATTGGCAATATTTGAGCCAATGACATTGCCTAATGCCAAACCCGGTCGTCCGTCAAATGCTGCTAAAATACTGACAACCAATTCTGGAACAGAAGTGCCAATCGCAACAATGGTTAAGCCAATAATGAGGGGCGAGATGCGAAATCCCTCTGCAATCCGTGATGCCCCCGTGACAAGCCATTCACTGCCATAATACAGTCCTGCGAGACCAATAACGAGTAAGAGAAGGTTCAGCAGCATTCAGATAATCCTTGTGTGTTTCATATGATGATTGTTCCATGTGGGGGTGTCCGCGATGACACATCCCAACGCATCATTCTAAAAGAAATCCGCAGACACTTTAAGGGCGACTCGTGCTATTGTTGCCGAATAGCGCGTTGATACACTTGCAGCATATCATCAACTTGCTTTTGCATCGTGAAATGCGTTGTCACCCGATGATAGCCTGCCATGCCCATACTCTTGCGGAGTGAATCATCGCTTAAGATAGATATGAGTTTTTCAGCATAATCTTCGCTATCAAAGGGGTTGATGATATAACCTGTTTCGCCATCAACAACTGCTTCATGCGAACCCCCGTAGCAAGTGGCTAAAACAGGTTTTTTGGCTGCCATCGCTTCCAGATTCACCGTCGGGAAGGTATCGAAAATGATACTCGGTACTGTCACCACATCAGCTAGATGAAAAGCTGCCGCGAGTTCTTCTCCTGCCAACCAACCACCAGAAATAATGTGCTTTTCGCGCAGATTCGCATATTGCGCTTCTTGGATTTGATCGGCAATCGGTACAGATGATAATACCAGTAAGGTCACATTCGGTACAGCAATAACGACTTGCTGTAGTGCTTGTAGAAGTTGCTGCGTGCCTTTTGCCCCTGTCAAACGCCCAGCGAATAAAATCACTTTGCGCCCGACTAAGCCCAAACGTTGGCGTAAAGCCGCTATTGTCTCATCCGAAGCGCGAAACCAATCGGCATCAATGCCATTATGAACACAGGTAAATTCTGGTAAGCCATTAGCCTCATGAGCCTTGCATAATTCCTGACTCGGTGCAGTGCGAACCTGTGTTGATTGCGATAATATGCGGCGAATAGTCAGGTTGCGAAAGGGGTTATAGCGCAACCGCATTTGCTTGAGATTGAATAGCGGCGGCAGTCGGTAATCCGCAGGAGATGTAACGCCACGCTGTTGTGGGTCGATAAAATAGCTCATTTTGTGATATGCGAAAGGCATCACATCATGCGAAGTAAAGACGGCTGGTATACTCATTTGCTTGGCAATTGTTAGGCTATGATAGGTCAAATCGGCATGAATATTATGCCCATTGATGATATCAGGTTGTATTTGCTGATACAGTTGTTTAAGGGGTTTCACAGTTTGCGGATTATAGAGTGAGAGCCATGCTCGCCAACGTTGCGGATACGCGACATGCAAATGATACGTTGCGATGCCTTCGCGGGTTTCGGTGAATGCCTTATGCGGCGTTGCAGCGATGACATGCACATCATGTCCGTTATCACGCAAAGCAGAGGCTAATCGCCAAACAATCTCGCCGGCACCGCCACGATTTTCGGGTGGGATGCGGTCATTGAGCAGCAAAATTCGCATTAATCCGCCAGCATCTTTTTAACCAAGTCAAGTATCTCTGGAATATCGGGTAAGGTGTCTTTCCATAATGTTGGCACATACAATTTGAGACCGGGTAATTGGTTTATTGTATAGATATCATCTTGAATAATCAGTGGCTTATACACGCCGTCATCTAAGCGATAGAACAAAGCCTCTTTGCGCTGTGCGTCGATTATCCAATACTCGGTTACGCCACCTGCCTGATATTCCTCAAACTTAATCCCTCTATCCACACTGACAGTTGCAGGCGATACTATTTCAATACAAATATCTGCTGCCCCATCCATATATGTTTCTTTGAGGTTTTTCATGTTTTCATTCAGAATAACCTGAATATCAGGTTGTCGATTTGACTTCGGTTTCTTCAAGCGCATGACGAATGGGTCTTCCCGAATAATACCAATCGGTTTGAAGTGAAAGTATATTTTCAATAAATCAGCTAGATAATCGGCGATTTGATAATGTCCTTGATGAATTGGCGGCATTTTAATAACCTTCCCGTTGACCCATTCAAAATGACCTTCATAGGTAGCGAAATAATCTTCTTCGGAGATGTTCTCTGCAACGATTTCTCCGATAATGACAGATGATTTGTATTCATGGATTACCATGCGAAACCTCATTCAAACTCATGTTGTGTGTTGCTTTGATGCCATTGTATCACGTTCGAGATGGTTTCGGATATGTTTGGCACGCGCCGCCCATGTGTAATAGTGCATCACTCGTTGCCGCGCATTTTGCCCTAGTGTGTCGCGCAAACTTGCATCATCGTGCAAACGACGGATAGCATCGGCTAAAGCATTGTCGTTATCCGCCGCGAAAAGGAGTGCGTTCGTTTCATGCTGAATGACATCCGACCAACTGGGTAAATCTGTCGCCACAATTGCCCGTTCCGCAGCCATATACTCAAACAATTTCAGGGGCGATGTATAGTAAGCGAATTGTCGTGTAAAAGGGTGCGGCATAGCACAGATATCAAATGCCGCGAGGTACAACGGCACAAGATGAGGTTTGACTTGCCCAGCGTAGAGAAAGTGATTTTCTGGCAATCCAAGTGACAACCATTGTTGACGCAAGCCATTTGCTGCCTCATCTGACCCTCCAACTAAAGCGAGTGAAACACCTTCAATCTGTGCCAGTGCGTCTATGAGTGTGCCGACCCCTTTATCCATATTGAGCATTTGTAAACGTCCGACAAAGCCCACAATAAAAGCCGACTCTGACCAGCCGATTGTCTGGCGTGCTTCAATTTTTGTAAGCGGATTGGCGAAACGTGCTGCCCGAATACCATCATGTGCAACAATAACGTCGTTACGCCTTGCACCGTGTATTTCTATCACATCTTCTGCGAGTTTGGGCGTAATCGCTATCACATGCCCGACGCGCTGCACCACCTGTCGTTGAATCCAAGCTGTTTTGCGCCCTGTCCAAAATTGATGAATCTCGAAAACCAATTTTTCGCGTGGCAAAAATAGGCTCAAGACCAGCAGCAAATATTCATCACGAGAATAATAGACATCTGCACGATGAAACAGCAGTCGTATCCCTACAAAAAAAATCATGCTGATGACAAATATCACAAAGGCGATTTTTTCCAGAAACACGTTTTTGAAGGCTATCGGGTACACGTCTAGGCAGGGAATCTGCGTGATACTGAAATTGCGCTCAATACCATAATGGGCGTAGGGGTCGCGGATACTTTTCATCTGTGGCGTATTGAGGCGACGCGACACCCACAATTGCACCTCATAACCCATATTGGCGAGTGCCTCACAGTTTTGTACAATTTGTAGACCGTGTGCCTTCTCAGTTGGAAAGCGCATCATAGACAGATAGTGTAGTCGCGGCATAAAGATAACCTGTTGCACTTGTATCAAAACGCATTATAGACGACAAGAGAGCATTATCCTAACAGGCAGAGGGATGTTTTTGGTTGAACTTCACATTCGCCATTTGCCGATGAATTGCTATAATGGGGTCATGTAGATAAATGCAGGAAGGTTAAGTTCTGATGATGAATCGTTCCCCGAAACAATTGGCATTGATTGGGCTGGCTATTATGTTAGCGACATTTTTTATTATTTACTTCATGGGCTATGGTTTTCCAGTCGCCGTCATGATGTTGATTGCCTCTTCTAGTGCTTTGATAATCTTGACTGTGATGGTCATTGGTTCAACGCATGGTGACAGCCCGGTAGCGGCTAGTGACTCGGAGGCGGTGGCTATCTGGAATGAACGCTTGTCGTCAAAACAAGCCAAAGCAAGAAGCGATGAAGCAGACACGGAAAGCAGCGAGTAAGCAAAACACAAAACAGGGCGCACAACACGCCCTATTTTTTTGCTGGATAAGTACATATTTTCCAATATGATATTAACAGTCTTGGCGTAAAATTATGCGTTGCGATAGCGTCTGACTGTCAGTGCAAGTTACTCACGAAGGTTGAACGAACATGGTCTATCAATTCACACTCGAAGAGGCTTTTGAGATACTCAAAACAGGTGACGTAGACACTCGTGCTGAGGCGATAAAATATCTAGGCGAAGAGCGTTATGCGCCGGCAGTTGCTCGATTGGCACAAATCCTTGCGGATGCTGACCCCGGTACACGCTTCTTGGCGGCACAAGCACTTGGCAAAATTGGCGATGAAGCTGAAAGTGCGATTGTGCCATTATTGCAGGCGTTGCGGGCTGATGATATGTATCTGCGTATGGCTGTGACAGGGGCATTGATTAATATTGGGCATCCGGCTGTGCCGGGTTTGGTCAAAGCATTGTTTGACCGTAATAAAGCAGTACGACGTGCTGCGGCAAAGGCCTTAGGCAAAATTGGTAGTCAACGGGCTATCAAACCATTACAGGTAGCAGTCAAAGATGGTGATTCCTCTGTACGCAAGATGTGCCAAGAGGCTCTAGCCCGTTTGCAAGCCTCATAACCATAGGGAGAGTCGCAAGATTTGCCTTGCTTTCATTAATGATAGACGAAAATCAGAAACACGACTCTCCTAAATATTGTTGCCAAATAACACAGCCTAGAGAACCTCTTGTGTTCGTAGAAGCTGCTGAATGACACTTAGTAAGCGCGCTCGGCTAATGGGCTTATTCAGAATGGCATCAAAATCCCCTGTTAGGCACTGCTCTTCAACTTGCTGTGTGATATCGGCTGTGAGGGCAACAAACGGAATCTTTTCCATTCCCTCAATTTCTCGCAACTGACGTGCCACTTCAATACCGTTTATATCTGGCAGATGAATATCAATCAGAATTAAGTCGGGTTGGGTCTCGCGTGCTTTTTCCAAGCCCTCATAGCCGTCCACAGCCTCAACATAGCTATAATCCATCATGCGGAGACATTTCCTGACGAGACGGCGATTGAACATCACATCTTCTATATATAGGATTGTTGTCATTTTCCCTTACCCTTATATATTGTTTTTCAAGTTGATGTACCTTGCTCTAATATCAATTATATCTGAATTATTCATTTTAGGCATTTAGAAAAAAATCCTTGCTATTAATCATGAATTGGCTATTACAAAGTGCTGTTTCCAATTGATATTGCTGCTGGCATCTGTCACCGAATCCATAAAACCCTATGTCGTTTATGTTATTATAATCCTATGTCGTATGACATATATCTCATCCGCGACTAAACAATGGGTTATATTCTCTATTATCTAAAAGGACAAAAACCGATGCAATTCCAAGATAAAGTGGTTGTGATTACAGGTGGTAGTAGTGGTATCGGGCGAGCAAGCGCACTTGCTTTTGCTGCCGAAGGTGCCAAGGTATTGATTGCTGATATTAATGATGAGAGTGGCTTAGAAACTGTCAACAGTATCCGCGAAGCAGGTGGTATAGCCGACTATATTTCAACCGATGTTTCTAAGGCGAGTGCTGTCAAGGCGATGGTTGATAAAGCTGTGACACAATTTGGCGGTCTTGATATTGCTGTCAATAATGCTGGTATCGGGGGCGGTACGCTAGTCTTTTTGCAAGACAGCACAGAAGACCATTATGACCAAGTGATGGCTATCAATACAAAAGGTGTTTGGTTGTGTATGAAGCACGAAATAGAAATTATGCTCGAACAGGGACAAGGTGTTATCGTCAATACAGCCTCTGCTGCGGGTCTCGTCGGGATGCCCGGCGGTGCTGCTTATAGCGCCAGTAAACATGCTGTCATTGGCTTGACAAAATCGGCGGCTGGCGAAGTCGCCAAAAAGAATATTCGTGTCAATGCCGTTTGTCCGGGACATACCGTGACACCAATGGTCACGACACTGCTTGATAGTCGTCCTGATTTAGAGAATCGACTACTCGCATTTAATCCCATGCGACGTTTTGGCACACCGCAAGAAATCGCTGCCGGAATTTTGTTCCTTGCATCCGATAGTGCCTCTTATGTCACAGGTATGGCACTGGAAATGGATGGTGGCATTACATCTTGGTGAGGCAATTTGGCAGATTACTTGCGTCAAAATCTGAAAACCATACACTCTTGATAACACCGTTATTTATTTTGTACACTAGAGGGATCTATTTATGAGTTCAAGCCTGATTACTTTAATTGCTTATATTGGCATTCTTACACCGTTGATGCTACTGGGTTATTTCTTCGCTCGCCGAAAAATGTTCAATCCGCACCATAAATTAGTCATGACAAGTGTGGTCATCCTCAATTGGGTTTTTATTGGCGCAGTGATGGCAAAGTCTTATGCCAATGGTGTTGCGCCCAACCTGCCAGACGATATCGGTCAAATCAACAATTTATTACCCACAATCCATCTTGTTACAGGCGCTATTGCACAGCTACTCGCTACGTATTTAATTGTCTTAATGTGGACAGAAAATACGCCGATTGCATGGTTGGCAATTATACAGACGCGCAATATCAAACCGATTATGCGACTCACCTTAGCGTTGTGGCTCATCACTATTTTATTGGGTTTTGGCATTTATGCCGTTTGGAATTCGCCTTCCTCAAGCACCGATGATGGGCTACCTCCGGCGGCGACAGAAGAAGCTTCGCCGGATGTGACCGAAGCTGTCCCAGAGCTGGACGCTACCGAAGCAATCCCAGAACCGGATGCCACCGAAGAAGTATCCGAGCCGGACGCTACCGAAGCTGTCCCAGAACCGGATGCCACCGAAGAAGCCACAGAGGAGACAGGGCAATGACACAACACATTGTCGCAAGAGGAAGCATTGCCAAAAGTCTATCTGGGTATAGAAAAATAACTGCTATGTTTTATCAGAGGCTTGTCGCTTGAGAAAGTCTTTCGTCAATGTGCGAATTGTGTCGGTATCAAATTGATATTCTTTATCGCTGGCACGACGCTGGCGCGTAATTTCAAAGAGGCTGATGGCTGCTGCGACAGAGACATTGAAACTTTGGACAAAACCGAGCATCGGGATATAGACATAAGAATCGGCTAATTCAATCGCTTTTGCGCTCAAGCCAGTATGTTCATTGCCGACTAATAAGGCTAACTTGTCATATTGTGTGAAGTCTGTTTCGTAGATACTGCTTGCCTCTGGGTTTACCCATGTTGCCATAATATGCCACCCTTCTGCTTTGAGAGTTGTCAGGGCGGCTTCTATGCCATCGCTAAACATACGATAATCGAGCCACTTAAATGCGGAAACGGAGGTGCTATTGGTGGCAGCGATATCGAAGTCATCGGGATTTTGTGGCAAAAAGGCTAAGTTCTGCACACCGAAGGCATCACAGCTACGAGCAATTGCTGCCAGATTATGTGGATTGTAAACTTCTTCCATGATGACCATCAATCCCCGTTGGCGCTGCATTGCCGCACTGACCATCCGCCGCATACGGTTTTCCACAATTTGATAGTCATCTATCTGTGCCAGAAATTCGTCGTATAATGAATCGCTCATGATAAATCCAAAAATTCATATTCCATAGTTTTCAGTTCACAGTTTTCAGTTCACAGTTGTTTTGTAACTGTTTACCTATCCATGAACTCATGGTCAAATGAAAACAGCTTCATAGGATACTGAATTGGACGCAGCACGTTGTCGCTCCTGTGATTATATAAATTCGTTTTCACCGAATCACCGCGAGAAGCCCCCGACTTTATTCGTGGGGTCGCTGACTTATCCATCAGGATAATTTGAACTACAAAGAACAAAAACACCTCTGCGCCTCTGATTCTCTGTGCCTCTGTGTTACGCTTTTTCTAAGCCTTTATCGAACCCTAATTTGTCTTGCTAGGCATTGTGTCTAATCGGCTAATATCGACAGCGCCTGCCGATGTACCATGCAGCAAACGGTTGACAGCGCGTGTGGCGACTCCTGCGCCCATTGCCAAGCCGTGTCCAGTGAAGCCCACCGCAAAGCCAACTCGCGGTTTATCCGGCAATGTGCCTGCGAGTGGCAATCCATCGACACTAAAGCCCATGATTCCAGCCCAACGACGCGCCATCGGCTTATCCACATCAGGGAAATAGCGACGCACGTAATCTTCCAATTCTTGCTGTACGGGTTGATTGATACGGTCTTCGGTGGTGTCATTTTCTAGTGCCATATGCTTATGTCGTCCACCGCCAATCAAGAAACATCCATCAAAGGTCATGCGATAATACATATAGCCATAATTACTATAGCCGCAAGTATCAATCACGGGCTTATCTAGCGGCTCAGTCATGAGAACCTGTGCGCGTGTGGGAATCACCTTGTCTTGGAAATAGGGTTCAATCAGTGACGAATAAGCATTGGTACACATCATGACATATTGTGCTTTGAAGATGATGCGCTGTGTGGCGACAATGACTTCATCAGCTTCGGTTTGTGTGATGCTGTACACTTCATTATTGGCAATCAGTTCTGCCCCACTAGCCCTGAAAACAGCTTGCGTCAGTTTATAGGGTTGTACTGCCGCATCGAGAGGTTGTTCAATCGCATTGAGATAACCGCGTTTTAAGGGGTCGCTATCATGATAAATGGCTTCGATGCCAGCTTCTGACAAGGCTTTAGCAGCACGTTCAATATCTCGTGCTTCTTTTTCACTTTCTGATAAAAGCAGCGAGCCAATATTTTTTAAGGGAACATCATAATCGGCAGCAATTTTTTTCCAGAAGCGAATCGTCTCGCGTGATAAATCCCACATTTCAAAGGCGACATCTTTGCCATATTCTTCTATCGCCCGATGATAATGAGTATCTAAGCCCGTAATCATGAATCCGGCGTTGCGCCCACTTGCTCCGAGTGCAATATCGCGCATATCGGTAATCACGACCTCACGTCCAGCTTGTTTTGCGAAGTAGGCGACGGCTGTTCCGGCGAGTCCCGCACCAATCACCAGCATATCCACTTCACGAATCGCTTGTGTCCCGTCAGCTTGCCAATGTGAAACGCTCATCTGTTAATGATATCCTTCTTCAAATAATGAGATTTACTGAGATTTTTTCGGACAGCGAGGCAGTCTCTACTCTATAACCTCTGTGTCTCATGTATTGGATAAAGTAACTTCTTGTATATTGTACCCAATTTAGCAACAAAAGGTAGCATTCCATGATGAGCCATCGCTCGCAGGTTAAGTCATCTTTTCGTCGTGCCATGTTCCCTGACGCTCATAATTGACATCAAATGAAGACCCGTTGCTGACACGCTGAGTTGCTGAGGATAGCGATTAATTTTCGGGGGTAGCAGTCGGTTCTGGGATATCTTGTGGCGGAATGAGTGTCAAGACATCCGGCAGTAATTCGACAACCCAGCCTGTGCGTGTCCCGACACGAATCTGCCACCAGCGATAATCCTCAGCATCCACTGGACCCGCAACAATAATTGCCTCTGTACCACTTTCGAGCAGGGCGAGTACGTTGGAATTGGTCGTTGGCGCATCACGCAAATTGAGGTATTCATTATCTTTTGTGTAGATTTGGACAGTCATACCCACACTGCGGAATGGTCTAAAGGGTGGCATTTCTGTGGGTGTTGATTGGATACTTGGTACACCGGACGGGTTTTGGATGGGTTCGGCTAACTGCGCCCATGCACGATAATCAGTCGCGCTTGCTATCCCAGCCCATAATACGCGCCATGTGCCTTGCTCAACCCAAATTGTGTCGCCATTATTGTCGAGTGTGCGCGTGTTGACATGCACCAAAGCAGTTGATTCTTCACCCGCCGCAGTCACGTAAACAAAGCCATCAGGTGTCCCTGTCACATCTTGTCCGGCAATCGGTAAACGCCGCCGTTCGTCACCGTCACGCCCAATCACAACCCACACACGCCCAATCTCGTTCAGGGCAGCTTCTCCAACAATCGCTTCGCCACCTTGTACGAACCATACACGCTCAAAATGCAAATCGGATGCTGCAAAAAATGGAAAACGAGCTTCTTGTGCGGCATCATAAACATGGAGTGTATTGACTTGTTGATAAGCATTATCGAACGATTCTATAGCAGAGGGAAAGCGCCAATCTGCTAAGGGATTCACGATATCACCCGTTGCAGGATAAACGGCTGCATTTAATGAGGGGGCGGCAATCGTTTCGCTCAGAACAGCGCCACGATAAAACCATGTATAACTGCGCTGATTTGTCGGGAGTCCTGTCGCAATCGTAAATATGATGGCATCTCCACGAATGCTCTGAATAATGGGGACGATGCCAGAATGCAAAGGGGTAAACTGACGCACACTATCATCGCTACTATGAAGGCTGAATAGCACATTGCCACTAGCAACATCCAAGACATCAATTGACCAACCCACACCACCGACTATTTTCACATAAATGAGAGTGTCACCATCAACACTGAAAGCCGCTTGTGATAATACAAAATAATCATCACGGTAAAGGGCTGTATCTGTCACGGGAATATTAATTGGCGTGATTTGTGTGCCTGTTTGCAAATTGAGAAGATGTAAGCGTTGGATGAAGTGATTCTGCTCTTCGCTGATGTAAGCGACTTGTTCCCCATCTTGCGAGAAAACCACTGTTTCTGGCAAGTTGTACCCATCGGCTACGACAATGCGCTGTGTTGAAACTACCGCACCGCTATGGTCGATTCGTAACAATTGCCCATTCACAGCTTGATAAACCCACGCTGTCCAAGACTCCTGCGCGGCACTATGCCACAGTGGAAGCAGTGTCAGGAGTATCACAACAGGGATAATATAGTAGCGACGTAACATCGGATTCTTATACTGGTGTAAATATTATTACTAAAGTTATGCGTTTTCTGTTTTGTCGTCCATTTCCTATCGCTGAGGGTTAAAACCACTCAGCTATCCAAAAGCCACGCCCACTAAAAGGGGCAAAAAGCAGGTTAAAGCGCCTTGTAGTGCGCTTCCTGCGACAAAGGTTTGCCAAATGCTTTAGCTTTTGGGGCAGGATGCTATCAATTTCAAATGTGCATAACTTCAGTATTATTATTTGTAGTATAGCAGGCTCAGAATCAAAAATCGTCATAGGATAGGGGAATCGTATAGTTCATATTGCATCATGCCGTGTGAACATATATGGCACTCAATCTCATGAAGGGTTTTACGCTACACTAGCGATATATCATTCGTAGTTTATTAAACAAGGTTTATCGAATGCCGATTGAGCCGCTTCCATCTGCTAATATCTTTTTCCCAAATTATTTTGCACATTATTTTTTGCAGTCGCTTGAAGCGGTCATGGGCAAAAATGGCATCGCAGGGGCATTGAAAGCCG
>JAUZRW010000110.1 GCA_030950085.1 Anaerolineae bacterium | reverse complement strand
AGCACCACGGTCACGGGCTGCGGATGTTCCGGCAATCCCTTCTAGTTCGACCACAGCACCTTCGCCGCCAAGCGCATCACAGAGGAATTCAGCCGCTAGTATACCGCCAGCAACATTGTCAGATGCAACATGGCTCACCACGTCGCCACCGGCTGCCCCACGGTCTACCGTGAATACGGGGATACCTTCATCGTTAGCCGCCAGAATACTTGGCACGATGGCATCCGAATCGGTGGGGTTAATCAGAATCGCATCGACCCCTTGTGCAATCAAGTCATCAATATTTGCCGCTTCTGTTGCCGAGTCATTCTGTGCATCCAGCACAATCAATTCCGCACCCGCCGCATCAGCCGCCGCTTGTGCGCCTTCAACCAATGTCACAAAGAAGGGATTGTTCAGTGTTGAAACTGATAAGCCAATCGTTGCTGAATCTTGAGCGATTGCGACTATACCCGATAGCAGGGCTATCAGAGTAACAAGAACAATTGTTAAAGTTTTACGCATTGAAAGTTCTCCTATATTGAAAATAGTGTTTGTGAATAGATTCTATTCCTAGAAAATTTATCGTATTTTGTATACTCATCACCTCCTTAATGGTATTAATCCTAAGCAAAAAATAGCAAACTATTCATCAGCGAATAGCACGATACAATAACAGTGCAAGGGCAATTACCGTCCCACTGGCAATATCCTGATAAAAAGATGGAACAGCTAACAAGTTGAGACCATTGTTGAGTACAGCAATAATCAAAACACCAACCAATGTCCCCCAAACTGTTCCCTCGCCACCGTTGAAACTCGTACCACCCACCACCACCGCCGCAATTGCATCAAACTCAAATAAAGCTCCGGCAGTCGGTTGGGCGCTGTTGAGTCGCCCCATAAGGATTATTCCGGCAAAAGCCGCCAGTGCACCGGATACAATATATACAAACATCTTCAGTCCCTTGACAGGCAAACCACTGAGATAAGCAGCTTCTTCATTGTTGCCCATCGCGTATATATAGCGCCCGAAGGGAACATGATTCAGCAAAATATGCGTACAGATATAAAGCATACCTGCGGCGATGATTGGCATTGGAATTCCTGCAATTTCAGCACTTCCCAGAAAGCGAATCCCGTCACCTAGTTCGCCAAAGCCAGTAATAGGCTGACCTGCTGTGTACTGTAAAGCCGCGCCGCGTGCGAATGTCATCATGCCGAGTGTAGCGATGAAGGGTGGAATCTTGACCCACGTTACCAGCGCACCGTTGATTGCTCCGGCAATACCACCGACCAACAAAGCGACACCAACTGCGCCAAGTGGACTAACCTGACCCTTTGAGAGCAAATCGGCTGCAATCACAGTTGCAAGCGCCAACACAGACCCTACCGACAAATCAAGCCCACGAATCAGAATGACCATCATCATGCCAATTGAGATAATGCTGTTGATACTGGCTTGTCGCAACACATTTCGTAAATTATCGACAGTCAGGAAACGGTCTGATACCAGTGAAATTATCCCACACAGCATCAGTAAGGATAAAATTAAACCATAAGATTGAAAGAATGAGCGCCAATCAAATTCACGTCTGCTCTGTACATCATGGGTTGTCATCAGAACACGACTCCTGCGATTAATATCACATTGGCATAAGGCGTGAATTCACCAGTCCGAGCGATAGCTTTTGCGCGATGGGTCTGTTGTTTGAACTTATCATGTGAAACAACTTGCACATTAACACCTTGCAAGCGTGTCATCATAGATTTGTACATTTCTGGACTAGCCTGCTCTAATTCTTCGGCGATAATTGCCCCTTCAATTTGTATCTCACCTAGCACTGCATCTAATACATCAAGGAACTTCGGAACACTTTTACTCACAGCGAGGTCAATGCGCTTGATGCTCATAGGGATAGGCAGTCCGGCATCACACACACATAAGGTATCCATATGTCCCATACCCGCAATCACGTTTGACAATGCTTGATTGAGTAGTCCGGTTTTTTTCATTTAGCTTTCTCCAAATGGTGAACATGAATCGCGCTTGATGAGTGCTACAGGCAGCATATCATGACGGGCAGGTGCGCCAAGATTACCGAAGCGTTCAAGTAGGCGTTCAACAGCAAGATGACCGAGTTCACGGGCAGGTTGGGCGATTGTGGTCAAGCGTGGATTAGCGTAAGATGCAAGCGGAATATCGTCGTATCCAATCACCGATATATCATGTGGTACGCGCAATCCAGCTTTTTGTAAAGCGGCAACCGCCCCTACAGCCATTAAATCGTTGCAAGCAAAAATCGCTGTGGGTATTTCATCCTGTGCGAGCAGTTTTTGTGCAGCAAGATAGCCACCCTTATGTTGGAAATCACCTGTCACAAGCCATTCATCGCGGAACACATGGTTGGCAGTAGAAAAGGCATCTCGATAGCCTTGCACACGCGCAGCACTCGGTGTTAGAAATGATGGTCCCGTTATACAACCGATACGGCAATGTCCCAAAGACAATAAATACTCTGTCGCCAATCGACCACCACCACGATTATCAGTGAATAGTTCATCCACTGTTGCCAGTTCAGCAGACCTATCCACCATCACCACAGGGGTTTTGTTCGCACTCAGCAGCCTAATTGAATTGTCAAAGGCACCGGTGCTAATGAGTAAAATCCCATCAACCTGACGTGATAGCAACACTTTCAAGTACGATTGTTCACGTTCGGGATCATCATTCGCATTGCCCATTATGATGTGATAATCCTGCTCATAGCAGGCTGCTTCGATGCCTGCAAGAATTTCCGCGAAGTAGGGATTAGCACTGTTCGGCACTAATACACCGATTGTATGGGTTTTGCGATTACGAAGACTACTCGCAAGGCGATTGTGCTGGTAGTTGAGTTGTTGCATTGCCCGCAATACACGCTCGCGTGTTTCAGGACTTACGTAGCGTGTCTCATTAATGACATGCGATACGGTTGAAGTTGATACATTGGCTACTTTTGCAACATCACGTATAGTTGGCATCAAAAACCTAGCTCATATAGATAAGACTTTCGCTCAGTGCGCTGATAAAGGGTCATAAGATATCAAGAATTTAATATTTAACCTCTTGTGACCTATTCTGAGTATCTCAAGCGAAAGTCCTAATAGATAAAAATCATAATTATCGAAACGTTTGCGTAAACGTTTCGATAAAATAATATCATATTTGAGACACAGATGCAATCTTAGGTGAGACCATGGTAGGGCAATCGCTTCAAACTTGGGTTAGTAATTTGTGCAAAAATAGTCGTCGAGTGCCGCTTTGTAGCGTTTTTGCTTCAAGCTACTCTTTGAGTGAGGTATCTTGTTTGAGAGGGTAAAAATGCCATTCATATGGTAAGCGCATGGGCGAGTGGGACGGGTATCGTATTAGGACACGGTAAAGTGAATGATAAATCGAACGATTGCTCTAGATACTGCGCGAGTGAATCTTGCGCTTGTGAAAAAAATTCGTTATATTTACTCGACTGTAAAATTTTAACCATTGTTTACTTAAGGAAAGATACTTATGAAACATCGTTTTTTGCTCCTTTTTGTTCTACTTTGTCTTGCTCTATCACCATTGCTTGTCTTGCAAGCACAAGATGATATGGAAATGGCAACTTGTAGTGGTGAACCCCTCACTGAGGATTCTCCTGTGATTGTCATTGGTGCAGCCGTTTCCGATACAGGGCGTTATGCCCGTGAAGGTGGCGATACGCGCAATGGCTACAATCTATGGCTTGATTGGGTCATGAACGAATATGGTGGTATCAACATTGATGGTGTTTGTAACGCTGTCGAACTCATCATGTATGATGACGAAGGTGATTCAGATACCGTTTCGGTACTGGTTGAGCGTCTTATTATCGAAGATGAAGTTGATTTCATCCTCGGTCCCTATTCTAGCGGTCTGACATCAGTAGCAAGTGTCATCACCGAACGTGAAAATGTGATTATGGTTGAAGGCAACGGGGCAAGTGAAACGTTGTTCGAGCGTGGCTTCCAAAACCTTTTTGCCGTATTGACTCCTGCCAGCTTCTATACCCGTGGTGGTATTGAATTAGCTTATGAACAAGGCGCACGAACGGGTGCTATCGCTTATGTTGACGAAGCTTTCTCAACCTCAGTTGCCGAAGGCGCACAACGCTGGATGGAAGAACTCGGTATGGAAGTGCTGGCTTTTGAATCGTATCCTTCGGATGCAACCGATTTGAGTTCGCTGGTCACAAACTTCCGTGAACTTGAGCCAGATATTGTAGTGGCGGCAGGTCACTTCAACGATGCAGTTCTCTTTGTTAATACTATCAAAGACCTTGACTTTAACCCACAAGGCATCCTCCTGACTGTTGGACCCTCAAATCCCACTTTTGTTGAAGAAGTTGGCGCAGATTCTTACTATTTACTCGGGGCATCTCAATGGGAAAGCACACTCGGTTATGAAGATGCTTGGTTCGGCTCTGCGGGTGACTATGCAGCACGCTTTGAAGAAGCCTATGGTATCCCACCGAGCTATCAAGCGGCAGAATCTACTGCGACAGCCTTAGCATTGCATCTCGCAATCGAAGCTGCGGGGTCTGCGGATACCGATGATGTCCGTACAGCGTTACAAGAAATGGACATTGTGACATTTTATGGTCCCATCAACTTCGATGAGACTGGCAAGAATGCTGGTAAACCGATGGTCACTATTCAAATTCAGGATGGCGAAATTAACATAGTTGCGCCAGTCGAAGCTGCGGTTGCCGATGTTCAGTGGCCGGCACCGGCGTGGGCTGACCGTTAAACTTTTAGGAAGCACACAGTATCGCTACAGTTTTTGTGTGTCCCTGTGTCGCTTCTACTATAAATAACAATTCTTGGGACATAGTTTTTCTGTGTCCCTATTTAACTACTTTTCTTGAGTATGCCGATGAATATTGACATCTTTTTTCAACTAACCATCAATGGTATTCTGCTTGGTGGTCTATATGCAGCAATGGCATTAGGATTTTCCACTATTTGGGGAGTCATGCGCCTCATCAATCTCGCACATGGCGAGTTTATTATGATGGGTGCTTATGTCGCGTGGTTCTTCTTTAATCCACTACGAGAACAAAACCTGACGATAGCCGCATCGACAGAAACAATCTCAAATGTTACAGTCGTTGCTATTGCGCTCGTCCTTGCCTATATCTTGTGGCGTGTTGCGATGCTTGTGCTACGCGATGCCGCCGTTGCGAGACGCAATCTGCTAGGTATATTTACAGCCTTCGTCTCATTCATTGTTTTGTTCCAAGTTATCCCACTCATCATCACATTTGACGCAAGCATTACGATGATTGTTTTTACTGTGCTTGCCCTGCTATTCGGTCTCTATTTGAGCGAAAATGTGCTGCTGCCATTTGTCCATGACACCTTACAACGACGGATTATTGGACTACCTATTAGTATCATATTATTTTATGCGATTTATGCCATGTGGTCATCTACTGGCTTTACGGTCATTAATATCCCCATGATGCTAATTATTTTTGTCGCTTTGTCGCTATCCATTGGCTTTATTATCAGCCATATTGTTTTCAAACGCAGTTTAGCATGGGATGTTGTTCCGACAGATGAACAAATACCGTCAATCTTAATCAGTTTACAACAATCACTCGATAGCCTGAAACTGAGTCGAGTATGGCAACGGCGTGTCATCGGCTATGGGTTTGGCAGCATTACCGCTTATGCTGGATATGCCTTATGGCGTAGTATGGATTTTCCTTCTATCGACCCTTTCTTGAGCCTACCCATTATTTTTGTCATCTTTTTTGCACTCGGTTACGTGCTTCAAAATGGGTTTCTCAACCGACTGGTTGAAGGTCCCTATTTGACGATGTTACTCGTGACGTTTTCAATTGCTATCATCCTGCAAAATATCGGTCTCCAAATTTATGCCGCCGACCCGCGCCGCATCAATGTAGACTATGGATCATCTTACCGTTTTAGCGATGTGACAATCCCCCCAGCAAAACTCTTTACTGTCATTGCATCAATCTTGATGGTTGCTGGTCTTGTCGCATTTTTGCGCTATACCCGTACTGGTTATGCGATTAGAGCAGCCGCCCAAAACAAAATGGCAGCCCGTTTAATGGGTATCAATATTAAAGAAACCTATGCGATTACCTTTGCTGTATCCATTGCTTTAACGGCTATGGCTGGTGCAATGATGGGAACTTTCTTACCGATTGCGCCCATCAACGGACCCCCATGGACCCTCCGTGCATTTTCGATTGTGGCACTTGGCGGTCTCGGCAAAGTTGAGGGTACGATTGTTGGCGGTCTCGTTCTGGGTCTGGCAGAAAGCTATGTGGGGGGGTATGTCGGCGCGAATTGGCAACTGCCTGTCGCTTTCATCATCCTTGTTATTGTATTAGTCGTGCGTCCACAAGGCATCACGGGTGGCTTGCTAATAACCGAAGAGGACTAATCATGGCGATACAGAACATCAAAGAAAAACAAGGTTATAGCGACTTACTCGAAAAAGTTGTCCCATGGATTTCGCCGCTAACAGCTTTGGCTTGTTTCATTGCGCTGTATTTGCTTGCGCCAGAGTGGAATCGCTCAAATTTACGGTTGGCAACCTTTGGGTTGATGTGGGTCGCCTTAGCGAGTAGTTGGAATATGATTGGCGGGTATACAGGCTATGTTGATTTTGGACATACTGTCTTCGTCGGTCTTGGTGGCTATGCTGTTGGTATTCTGATGGCACGACTGGGCATTTTGATGGGCGCAGAAACATTTGCTGACCAGCAAGTCATCAACTACTCAGCATGGCAGGCTTTGCCTATCTCATTCATAGTGGGTGCGGTATTTGCAGGCTTAATTGGATATCCCACACTTCGACTCAAAGGGCCCTACTTTGCCATCGCCATGCTCGGTACTTATGTGGCTGTGCGCGAGATTGTACGGGCAGACTTCACCGATTTTGGTCTCCGTTTGACCAATGGGGGTGTCGGCATCAGTTTTCTTGCACCCTTCGCAAATCCTAATGACATCTATAATTTGATGCTGGGATTAACGTCCGTTATTTTCTTCATATCTATGTGGATATACCGCTCACAATTCGGCAAGATGTTACAAGCAGTGCGCGAAGATGAAGTCGGTGCGGATATGCGTGGCATCAATACAACGGCTATCAAGATTGGTATCTTCATGTTGGCTGGTGGGCTGACGGCAACTATTGGCGGTGTTAAGGCATGGTGGGATGGCTATGTTGACCCCCTGACGATTTTCCCTGAAGAATACACAATCCAAATTATCATGATGGTCATGCTAGGTGGCAGAGGACGTCCATGGGGCGCTGTCATTGGTGCTGTTTTATTTTACTATGGGCGTATCACCATCTGGGCGAACACCGGTCAACAACAATTGATGATAACAGGTTTTATGCTGACCTTTGTTATCTTGGTTATCCCGAATGGTATTCTTGGTATTCTTGACCCCGAAGACAGGGGCTTGCTCTGGTTTATCCGACACCGCATATTGGGCGAAAAACAAGAGGGTATCGGGAGCAAAGAAAAATTTGAGTTCCAAGAGGTTGCCGGCGATTCACAAGTCAAACGCGAGACAGAATATGGCGTGCGTGACATGCAAAGTCGTGTTTTGCTTGAAGGGCGTGCTGTCACGAAAAACTTTGGCGGTCTACGGGCTGTTGATGAAGTAGATTTCAAGATTCATGATGGCGAAATTGTGGGCTTGCTGGGACCCAATGGCAGTGGTAAAACGACACTCTTTAACTGTATCAGTGGTATCTTGCCGATGTCCGGCGGTGAAGTCTATTTGGATGGTCAGCAAACGACAGGTTTTGCTCCTTGGCGCATCAATCGTGCCGGTCTATCACGGACATTCCAACGCTTACGAGTCTATGGCAAATTGACCATTTTTGAGAATATGCTACTGGCGCGTAAGTGGAAAAATGTTCCGCCGTGGTTGTGGCTCATGATTGCACCCCAAACAGTCCGAGGTAAGGCAACTGAATTAATGACCTTCCTAAAAGTTGACCATATACGTAATAATCTCGCGGACAATATCAGTGGTGGGCAACAACGCTTGCTGGAAATGGGCATGACTCTGATGAATGACCCGGCGGTTGTCTTATTGGATGAAGCGACGAGTGGGGTTAATCCGGCATTGGTAGAAGATATTAAGGATGATATTCGCCGCCTAAATCGTGAGCGTGGTGTCACTTTCTTCTTGATTGAACATAATATGAGTTTTGCGATGGAACTCTGTGACCGTATCTATGTACTAGACTACGGCAAATTGATTGCACATGGCACACCGCAAGAAATCCAGAACAACCCCGATGTGATTGAAGCCTATTTTGGACGCGATGATTGAGAGTTGAATCATGACAGAAAATGCAACGCTAGATGATATCCAACTGAGCGAACCTGATGATAGTGCATTATTGCGGCTACGAGATATTAGCGCCGGCTATGGCAAAATCACGATTCTGCACGGTATCAATATTGATGTGCGCGAAGGCGAGATTGTCTGTGTGATTGGGCCCAATGGTGCAGGAAAATCGACGGCGTTTAAGGCTGTTTATGGCTTTGTCACAACATCTCAAGGGAAAATCCACTTCGGCGATTCCGAAATTACCAACAATGAACCGGAACAAGTCATTCAACATGGGATTACCTTTGTGCCGCAAGGACGCTCCACTTTCCCACAGATGACCGTTGATGAAAATTTGGAATTGGGCATGTATCTCGTGCGTGATAAAGCGCGGATTCGTAAAGCAAAAGAACGCATTTATGAGATGTTTCCACGCTTGGGTGAGCGTAAAACACAATTGGCTGGAACAATGAGTGGTGGTGAACAAAGAATGCTAGAAATTGGGCGAGCGTTGATGCTTCAACCACGTATGATTATGCTGGATGAACCGAGTGCCGGACTTGCGCCTGTCATTAGCAAACAAGTCTTTGCAATGGTCAAGCGCATGAACGAAGATTTTGGTATTACAGTTTTCATGGTAGAGCAAAATGCCCGTCAAGGTCTGGAAATCAGCCATCGTGGGTATGTGCTAGAAGCAGGACGCAATCGTTTTGAAGGCACTGGTCAAGCTCTCATGAATAGCCAAGCAGTACAACGGCTGTATCTCGGCGCAGGGCATTAGATTATAGTCGTTACCCTCTTGCGTACAAAAAATGTAGGGGCGTACCCACGTGTGCGCCCGAAAATAACAGTCAACTGCGTAAGTCCTAAGATTATGGGGTAGCCTCTATCGTCGCTTCGGGCTGCGGTGTTGATGAAGGAGTCGGTGTTTCAGTCGGTAGACTGGTCGCTGTTTCGATAGCTGTTGGCAATGTTGTCATCGTTTGGGTAGCCGTTGGCGACTCTAAGGTCGCGCTTGCTTCAGTCGTTGGCTCGACAAGCTGTGTTACCTCTTCTGTTGGAAGAGTGCTTGCTGTGGCTTCAACTGTTACCACGTTGGTTAATGTTGCGCTTGGCATTGGTGTTTCTGTAGCGGGTACAACACTGATAGGTGTCGCTGTTGAGGCAGGTGCGACTGATAATGCTGATAATGCCGCTAAGGGTGCAGCGCCGCCACGATAACTCGCTATCGGCATCCCAAAACCACGGAAGTTGAAACCATAATCAATCGTTCCTGAACTATTGCTATTACTCAAACGCCAGTTGCCATCTTTATAGAGACCAATCGTATCTCGACCATCGGCATCCCAATCCCCAGCAAGTGCTGTCCATCCTGATTCACGCGGACCAAAGATGAAATTGGTAACAGAGGGCGTGCCTATCAGATTATTGAGCAAAGTAAATGAGCCATTGTAGTATAGACCCACAGCATCATGACTATCACTGTTCCAATCTCCTGCGACAACACTCGCGTTAGCTGTCCCAAATGGGTTAAATGTGATGCGATGAGAGACTGCCGCATTTTGTAGCAGTTCGTCAGTTAGTAACCAGAGACCATCTTTGTAGATGCCCACGCCATCAAACCCGTCGCCATCCCAATCGCCAGTTACAGGTTGCCAGCCAGCTTCGGAGTTGCCAAGTGTGACAACGTAGTCGATTGTGCCATTTGTATTTGCATCGCGCAGTAAGAACACGCCATTACGATATAGTCCGATGCCATCAATACCATCGCCATTCCAATCGCCAATAAGCGGCATCCAACCGGCATCCGATGAACCAAATTGGAAGCGCAAATCTGATGAACCAGATGTATTGCTGTTACGGAATGTCCAGATACCATCTCTGAATAGACCGATTGTCTGTATCACAGGTGGCGGTGTACTGCTCGGTATGGGCGTTAACGTTGGTATGGGGGTATCTGTCGGTGTTTGGCGTATCCAAAGCGCAAAGTCATTATAACTTGTATTGCTCGTTTGGTCATCATCATTGCCATAAATAGTCACATCAGCGACGCTATGGGCGGATGCAACAGTCGTTAATCCCGTGTCACCATAGGCGTTGACCACAAAATGCACTGTGACTAAGAGTGTATCACCAGATATAGTCGTGCTAGTCGAGGTTGCGCCCAAATCTGTAAATGTCCCAGCCCCATTATCCAGTACCCCAAGTTGTAAATTCGTGAAATTCGCGCCATATGTCTGCCCTGTCACCTGCACAACCGACGGATTGAAGTTCAGCGTCAGGTATCCAGAATAAACTGCTTGCGGCGACACACCACGTATATCTTCAAAGTAGATATTGAGGTCGAACGTATCACTCGGCTGCATCTGACGAATATCGCCACTTCCTGTAACAGCTTCTAAACGCACATTGACGTTTGAAGCGACAGGTGGGGCAGATGGCGGTGGAGCAGGGACTTCATCAACACTTGTATTACGGACATAACCAAAACGATTAATGATTGAGTTGAAATCCGCTATTTCAACAGAGTTATTGCCATCAATATCGGCTAGAGCATCAGTTCCACTCAGTCGGTTAATAACAAAAATAGCATCCGACGGACTAAGCACATTATCGCGGTTATTGTCCCAACCGAAATAGGTGATATCGTCACTAGCTGTGTTGTTATTCTCGTCCCATTCAAAAATAGTGTCTATCGGGTCAATGTTGATAAAGAGTGTATCAATGTTATTCGAGTTATACCCTAATCCCTGACCTGTGGGGTCTTCGCTTGCTGCATGAGTGAATAACGTTGCGACAGGTAGTGAGAGGGCAATGGTATTCGTGTATGTTGCCCCGACAGCGAGTGCCGGAACATTGATTGTTATAACGAACACATCATCAGCGTTGCCGATAGTCGTATCATCGGACAATATAATATCGGCGGTTGTCGCCGAAGACGATAAGTTGCCTTGATTCTGAATGGTGAAACTTAAATTCGTTTGTCCGGCTAAAATATGGTCAGGCAAGGCATCAAAATTTGTTGCAAGCAAATCGGCTCGCTTCTCTGACACATTAAGTATCATTGACCCACTTCTACTATTCCAACCACCCACCACAATATAGTAAGTTGTACTACCTGTTAGGGTAATTGTTATTTTAGAAGTGCTTATTGATGGAAAGGACTCATCATCATTACAAGCAACCTGTGTCAGACTACCCACTGAGCCGCTATAGATAGCCATTGCAGTGTCAAAGTTAGAGCCAGCCGTATCAAAGATGACTTGCTGTGTTGCGGGTGGGGTATATTGATACCAAACTGTCTTGCCAATATTAGTCACACAAGAGGGTATAGGGTCGCCCACTGTATTAGTTGCTGCGCTTGTGTCTTGTCCATTTGAATAGGGCAACGCTGAAATAACAATCGCATTGGCAATTTCATCGTTGGGCGGTGGTTGAAGTCGTGCATTAAAGACAAGGTCGCCAGCTAGACCATTATACCCTGCAACCATAATATAGTATGTCGTTCCACTGACTAGACTCAGTGATACTTGCGATTGTGAGCCGCCGAAATCATCATTACACCCGACTTGTGACAAACTACCCCGTGAACCCGTCCAGACAGAAAGTACGGTATCATAATTTGAGCCGATGGTGTCAAAAATGATATCCACATTGCTGGAGGGCGTATAGTAGTACCACACTGTTTTACCCCGATTAAAATCACACGTTGATATGGGGTCATCAACTGCCGTTGTCGCAGGTATTGTGTCGCGCAAGTTCGTAAATGATAATGATGGGATGATTAAGGCATTATCAAAATCGTCATTGATAGTAGCAGGACCATAAATAGCAACTGCACCATTGATATCATCCTGTTGCAAACCCGTTAGACTCGCATTGTAACTAGGGTTCATGACCGCTAGATTGCCTGTGACTGGCTCATGGTTTAAGCCTATGGAATGACCGATTTCATGTAGCGCAACGAAGCCAATATCAAAACCACTGTTATTACATGTCCAACTTTCAGCTTCATCGAAGTGCAAATCGCCTGATATGGATGCTCCATAAGGATAATAAGCATGGGCTAATGTGCCACCGGGCCCGTCAAAGGCATGTGCGCCAATACGAATATCGCCTGTTGTGTTTGGTGAATCCGCAGAAGTGCCACTATCGGCAACCTGCGTGAACTGAATGTCCGCCACCGCAGACCACAGCGCAAAAGCAGTTGAAATATCTGTCAGAAAACAGGCTTGATAACCCGGTAAGCTGGTAATGGCTGTATTCGTATCAGTCGAATCAGAATCTAAGCCAATACCATTTGCCATGTAACTATAAGTGACAGTGCCGCCGGGCGTTCCTAAGGTGTTGTTGCCCCATTTGTAGCCTGTCAAAACATATTCTGGGCGCACTTCGGCACCGGGCGGATACAAACCGCCTTCATCAATGCGCGTATTTTCTGTCTCATCAATCGGATAACACGTTTCAACATAGGCAATATAAGTCAAAGCGGCTGAACGCACATCTTCTGCTGAGAGGGCATTGGAATCACCATTACGAAGTGCATCCATAGCGAAGAAATTAGCGAGTAGCATTTCAGCTTCAGTTGTACTACAAATAACATCTTCTGGTGGTTCTAGTGTTGGTTCAATAGACGGTATATTGGGTGTCGCGCCCGCGAGTTCCATCGCCTTTATCGCGCTGATATGAGGGGCTGCAAATGATGTCCCTGTGTAGCCATTATAACTGCCGTCAATATCGGTACTGAAAATATTCTCACCGGGCGCTGCCACATCAAAACCTTGATTATTGAAACTGCTGAGTGTTCCTTGTGCATTATAAGCACCAACAGCAATCACAGATGAATATGCGGCAGGGTAGACAGGGCTTGCACCGCCATTGTTCCCAACCGCCGCAACAATAATTACATTTCGTGCCGCAGCATAGTTTATGGCATCTTCTAAGATAGAAGAGGGCATTGTGCCACCCAAAGACAAATTGAGGACTTGTGCGCCATTATCGACGGCATAGATAATCGCACGCGCCACATCAGAATAGCGCCCAACACCTGTCGCATCAAGCACCCTTAATGGCAAAATGACCGTATTCGGAGCCATGCCAGCAATGCCAATACTATTATAACTATTGGCAGCAATAATGCCTGCGACAGCGCATCCATGTGATAACTCGTCCTGTGCGACTGTATCATCGTCAACAAAATCATACCCTGTTGTGAGGATACGCCCTACAAGGTCGGGGTGGTCATAACATACGCCGCTATCAATCACAGCTACCGTAATTTGAGAGGCATTTTCTGGCAATGCTGCCCATCGTGTTGGAGCATTGATAGCTGTGAGACCCCATTGACGGTTAAAAAATTCATCATTTGGCAGATTTGGAACATTTTGCAAGGCAGTCACTAGAAAATCAGGTTCACCGGATGTCACAATGGCTGAATCTTCAATCGCTGCTAGTGCTTGTATCGGTTCACTCACACGAATAACAACCGCGTTAATAACCGTAATTTCACTTTCTACTGTGCCACCCACCGCTTCAATCAAAGAATCACGCTCTGCTTGTGATGCACTGTTGGCGAATTGCAAGACAATTTGATTATCATCTTGATTATTATCTGTGGGTGCTGTGAGAGTGGGCATAACATCTGCATCAGAGTCAGTATCAGGGTCAACATCTACAGCTTCTTCCGTAGGAGGGATTGGAGACGGTATATTTGTAGCGGTGTCTAATACAATCTCTGTCTCAGTTGCTTCTATTTTAATGATTGGTGCTTCAGTAGAAACAACTTGTGGCGCAGAGGTTGGCAAGATATTGAGTGTCGGTATTGGTGCTTCATCAGTAACACGTTGTTGTAAGGCTAAAAAGCCAGCAGCATTTAATAACAAAAGGATGATAAGGACAGTGATTCCACGACGATAGGTCATAGATTTCCCCTATAACGGATAACGGGAGGCAAACGTATTGATGATTACTTTAATATTATGCGGTATTTAAGTCCTATCTGTAAATAGGTGGTGGGCTTTTGGGTGTAATTTGAACCTGATTTGCTAAATAAATCAGTGAAAATCACAAAATCATATATCCTTCATTGTGTTCACATTTGATAAGAATGCAAGTTTTTTGACCATTTGTTACATATTTAGGGTAATATCGTGCTGTTTATTGAACAGTTCTTGGAAAAGGATTCAATATGGTTTATGTTGCAGCCGACAATCGTTATGCGACGATGCCGTATCGTCGTAGTGGTAAGAGCGGCTTGAAACTACCCCTCATTTCGTTGGGTTTATGGCATAATTTTGGCGGGGTGGATACATCAGAGAATGGGCGTGCCATGCTCCGTCGCGCCTTCGATTTAGGGATTACCCACTTTGACCTTGCGAATAATTATGGACCTCCGCCGGGTTCTGCCGAAGAAATGTTTGGCGACATTTTCAAAAAAGACTTCCTGCCTTATCGTGATGAACTCATTATTTCGAGCAAGGCAGGCTATGATATGTGGGATGGTCCCTATGGAGAATGGGGGTCACGCAAATATCTGATTGCGAGTCTTGACCAAAGCCTCAAACGAATGGGGCTAGAGTATGTCGATATTTTTTATAGTCATCGTTTTGACCCCGATACACCGCTAGAAGAAACGATGGGCGCATTGGATTTCATCGTTCGCAGTGGACGGGCATTGTATGTCGGAATTTCGTCGTATTCACCAGAAGATACCAAAAAAGCCGTCGCTATCTTACGTGACCTTGGCACACCTTGTTTGATACATCAACCGAGTTATAGCATGTTCAATCGCTGGGTAGAAGATGGTTTGCTGGATACGCTAGAAGAAGAAGGCATCGGGTGTATCCCGTTCTCTCCGTTGGCACAAGGATTGCTCACAAACAAGTATTTGAAAGGTATTCCAGAAGATTCACGCGCTGCTTCCTCATCACCATTTTTGTCGCCAGATAGAGTCGAAGAAACGATTGATAAAGTACGGGCATTGAATCAAATTGCACAGGAACGCAGTCAGACAATGGCGCAATTGGCATTAATATGGGTTTTGCGACATAAAACAGTCACTTCGGCATTGATTGGTGCGAGTCGTGTCAGCCAGATTGAAGATGCTGTCGCTATTCAAGACAATCTCGATTTGTCAGACGATGAGTTACAGGCAATCGAAACAATTCTTGCTGACTAAGCAACAATTTGCTGGCTTTGTAACTTGTGGGGCCGGGGATTATGCCTTGCCCTTTTTGTAATCTTTTTCATTGCCGCGCTTGAAGTTGCCCGTCGCTTTCGCCATGACAAGTTGTGCTGCTTTAGCATCAAGTCCCTCAATTTGGCTGATAAATTTCTGAGCCTGTTTACCGGCTAGTGTCTTGATGTGCTTGTTATGCCAATACAGCAACACGCGAGACTCCTTGCTGATAGCATAATCGAAGGGTTCATCATTGAGTTTGTTACGCTTATCAATATTGCTCATGTGCTATTCTTCGACAGGTTCATCATAGACAATCACAGTTTTATTGAAAACAACACTATTTGGAATCATGATGCGCTTGCCTTCTGCGCGGAGTTCCGTATAGCGTAGGGTGATATTCATCACTTCGCCTGTTTGGTCATCAACCCAAATATGGTCTGTACGGTGGAAGGGTTGATAAATCAGAATCATTAAGCCCGCAATCAGATTAGATACACTATCACGCAAAGCTAACCCTAATGCTAAACTGGTCAAACCTAAGCCAGCAATGATAGCACTCGTATCTATACCGAGTGTGCCAAGTGCAGTTACAAAACCTACGATTAGCAGCCCACCATAAGCGGCTTGTGCAAGGATTTCGACCACATCAACATTCACTTTGCGAAACTTGCCCATGCGCCGAATCACTGTCCGACAAGCCCATGCCCCAAACCAAAAACTCGCAACAATGATGACACTGGCGATAATCTGCCCGAATATCAGTACAATATGGTCAATGAGTTCCATACTTATCCATCACTTCTACTGTGCATGATGTCTATATAGTAATCGTATTGTCGCAAAATAGGCAAATTAGCATGACCGATTCACGGTCTCATTATTAGGACTTTCGCTTGAAGCTAAGAGATAGTATATCATTGAGAGCATGATAAGCCCCTTTCGGGGTTTTACTGCGCCTCACACAAAATTGCAATATAAGACGAGTGTTAGGGCGTTCTCGCAAATACTTTGTTAAACAAGGAAGAAAGAGTACATTGCATATTTAATCGGTACGCTAGTGAACTATACCTGTAGCCATCTTGCCAAACATTTGGAGGATGTTAGCCATGATGCAGTGAATGATTATCTGCATCGGGGGGGAATACCATAAATCCATTTTGTCAAAATAATGAAATGCCCCCCGTTAATGATGATATCCACTTTTGTGTCCAAAAACCTTCGACGACATGCCAGTTGGTCATCGACTAGCGCATACTTTAAGGAAGTGTATACTATTAAGTGAAGCAGAATGATTCTATCAGACTTTCCGTCAAAATAGCGGATGTGTATTATTTACCCAGGAAGAAGTAATCATGTATGCAAGGAAATAGTGATTCCCCCAATCACCCGATTGTTTTTTACCCTACAATTGGCATTTGTGTAATCGGCGAGTCAGTCACAGAGGAGGGGCAAGCACTTATCCCCGATGGTGATACCAATGATGGCGTTTCCAGTGAGGGTGTGATACTAACAAATGTCGCATCAGAAGATGGTTGTGCGCTTCGGGTTTGGGTTGAGGATGAACTCGTTCTTGAAACCTCCCTACAGGAAATTGGCTCTGTTTTCATTCCAGTTGAGGAACTGCGTTCTGCTTTTGGTGTTCGTTGGGTCAGGGCGGTTACGGTTCAGGTTGGTGACGAGTTTTCTGGGGAAACAGAAGATTGGGGTCCATCAATTGAAGGCGTGCCCACAACACCCACTATTTATGTGCCGCCGACGAATACGCCAACCCCCGGAACCCCTGTAACACCCGGCGGTGGTGATCCGCCAACAGTTGAACCGCCGACAGCCACCCGATGGCTCGTTTTTTCGCCTCGACAAACAGTCTATCCAGATACACAGACACCGACTTCTAGCCGTGGTTCTGGAGATGGATCACCAGAAGACCTTGTGCCAGTTCCAGATGCGGATTGTCAACAATACCTTGATGAATTAGGCAACTATCTGGACGGATTGATTGCTAATGATGGTTTGATGCTCGACATCAGTATCGACATGGTAGAAGGGAATTTTCCCGGTCAAGGCGGAGGTGTCTCTAATGTTGTTCTCGATGCAATCACCAACGCACTTGAGGCTGGCGGCGTATCGCAAATTGACCACATCACAGATGCTTTGAAAGATGCGGTGCTAGATGCAGCACTAAGGAGTTGGTCACGCGGAGAGGATGCTCCACCTGATGATGACAGTGAACGCCCTGACCCTTATAAGATTCAAGTGTTCCCTGATGCGCGTGATGACTGCTTTAATCCTAACCCCAACGCAAACGGCATCTATAGCCCAGCCGATTGCTTGACCGGACTAGGAAGAGACCTGATAGGCTTAAACTTTATTGTATATGATGGCAAACTGACTATCGTAGTCGATACTGAGGGTAATAGTCTGTTTGATACACCTGATTGGGCGTTATTAATCAATTTAGACACTGACCGCAATCCGAACACAGGTGATAGTGATCCATCACATGATATTGGGGTTGAAAACAAGATTTTCGTGTTTAGAGGACAAGATGCGGAAGTGAGTGTGTTCCAAACCTGTCCGTGTGACGGAAGAGACAGTGTGGATATTCCGGTTGATAGGATAGTCGTCCAAGAACATCGCATCGTCATTGACACAGAATTGCTAGAGTTGGACTTGGGTGGCAATATTCTTGGCTCAGTTGAGGTGATTGGCACACTTTCAGATGGCAACTCTTGGGATCACTTCCCTGAGGCACCGGGCTTCGGCGACTTCCAAGTGGATTCGTTTTTTGACGTGTTCTTTGAGATCGAGGTGGAGGATTCAGTTGTTGCTAGTTACGCACCTCCAACTCCCGCTAGTGCCTGTTTAATTAGCACTCAACGCGATACTAACTTACGGGCGGGACCGGGTACCAATTTCGATATTGCGGATACAATGTCCCCCGGAGATGTCCTCAACGCTAATGGTCAGACACTTGGGGCTGATGGTTTCATTTGGTGGCAATTGGTAATAAGAGCTTGGGTACGCTCTGATGTCGTGACCGTAACAGATAGTTGCGCGAGCATACCCGAAGTAGAACCGTGTTCCTTTAACCCACTCAGTCAACCGGCTGAGGCGATAATTGACACAGCTGCCTTTGCGACATGCCCTTAACACATCGACCAATAATTTGATACAGAATATGGATGTCGGAGTAGTCTACTGCTCCGACATTTTCTTTCTTTGATACAATCAGACTTTCGCTATCGCCTCGTCGAATGATAGATAAAGTGAGTTCGGGATAACGTCAGGTCATAAAGGTGTAAGTAATCTTGTTTACGATGATGCTACGTTGCCTCTAATTGTCCTAGTTTAGAGAAGGTGTCTTGTAAAGTGATGTGTAATTGCCGAAAAATTTGATATTTGTTGTCGTATAGAGTCTTAAATGTTGGCTGTGGTTGTAAGGTCTGAGATATGGGCAAGTCTTCTATTGAATAGCTTGTTTGTTGTTGGCGTTGGACAGCAACCGCTTGTAAAGCTCCCCGAATCCCAACATTTTCAGCATCAGCAGAAATGTGAATCGGCAAGCCGATAATATCCGAAAACAGTTGACACCATTCTGTTGAGCGCGTACCGCCACCTGTTACCATAAGCGATGAAACACCCTCCGGTAAGAGAATATCCAATACATGGCGATAGGCATAAATCACACCTTCTAAGACAGCACGAGTCATGACTTGTTTGGATGTTTGACCTGTTAGACCAACAAACGTTCCGCGTGCAAAAGGGTCACTAAAGGGAGACCGTTCACCGTTGAGGTAGGGTAGGTAGAGTAGCTTTGAGGGCTTTTCATCCAATGCCGATGAAATGAGCGTGCCATAGTTTTCGTCATCAAATAGTGACAGTATCCAATCGAGATTACCGCCTGCCGTCATTAGAGGGGCAACTTGAATGAAATGGTCATTGCGCGGATGTGCCAATGTAATCACACCCCGTTGCGGATTTGCCGGACTTGTCGCCGTGAATGCCACCCAACCACTTGTTCCAATATAAGCATAAGCCGCGCCAACGTCACCACTGCCTGCACCAATAGTTGCCGAACCAGCATCGCCGGGAGCGAGATAAATCGGAATAGCGACAGGCAGACCCCACTCAGCCGAAGCTGCCTCTGTCACTGTTCCCACTTGCGAACCACCCACGATAATCTCAGGCATCAGGGCAGTATAATTTTCTAAGCCTACTTTTGCTAAAAACGACGTATCAATAATCTGGCGACTATGAATATCGATCAAGCCAGTCGTTGATGCTGTTGTAGAATCGGAGATAAAGCGCCCACACAATTGAGCGATTATCGCGTCAGCAGCACCAAAAACAAGGTGTTGAGTTTTATTGAGCGTATCGGGTTCATGCTTCGCAAGCCAGCGCATTTTTGCTAGTAGGCTACCAGCATCTTGTTGATTGCCCGTAATTTGCTGTAGCGTATCGCTTGTGAGTAATTCATTAATTTCTGTCGCTTCATTATGAGCGCGGGTATCACTGTATAAAATCACCGAACGTAGCGCGTGACCATTGGCATCAAGCAATATCACGTTCTGCATCTGACCCGTCAGGATAATGCCATCAAGATTCGCCAGTATCCCCATTTTTGTAGTGGATTCGCGGACTGCCTGAATCCAATCTTCTACGTTTTGTTCCATGACACCATTAGCGCCCTGATGTGTGGGATACGTGGTGATGTGTGACCGAAGAATCTGACCATCTTCTACTAGCGTGGATTTTGTTCCTGTTGTGCCAATATCATAAACGAGATAGCGTTCAGTCATTCAATTGCCTCGCTTCAGCTTGTGAGCCAGAATTTCTGAAAAATTGCTGTATGGGCTTCAAAATGTTGATTTGCTTATGCGATAAACTGCTTAAAGCAACTGCCAGTACAATAATCACGCCCGTTGAAATCTCTTGTATGTAGGTATCAATCCGCAATTGTGTGAGACCATTAGCCAGCACACCGAGAATTAAGACCCCAAGCAATGTACCGAGAACATGCGGTTCGCCTTCTTCGGTCATCGTCATCCCAAGAAAAACAGCAGCGATAGCCTTCAGCATCAATCCTTCGCCTTGTGTCGGATGGGCAGTCGATAAACGGCTGAATAACATTAACCCCGCGATAGATGCTCCTACGCCACTAAAAACGAATGTCAATAGGCGCAAGGGATTCACACGAACGCCACCTAAACGAGCCGCTTCCATGTTACCGCCAATCGCATACAAGCGCCGACCTAGCACAGTCTGACCTAGCAAGATTAGCACCACAATAAATATAATCGCCGCAAGTATCGTAAGGTTCGGTAAAAAGACACGCTGTTCATTGAGTGTGCCTAATTCAAAGCCGCCGCGCCCAAAGTTACTGAAAGTTTCCGGAATCGCACGCCCATAAATTGATGCGCCACCACTCATATACAAGGCGAGACCGCGAAAGACCGTGAGCATTCCCAAAGTGGCAACAAAAGCAGAGATTCCGATATACGATACCAATATGCCGTTGATGAGTCCGCCGACTAATCCCACCATGAGGGCAGCTATCACAGCGACTAGAAGCGATTGTTCTTGTTGAAAGAGTAGTCCAGCGATAATCCCTGCGAGACTTGCCATCGAGCCAACACTCAAATCGAAGTCACCTGTCACCATCACAACAGTCATAGCGAAGGCAACGACTCCCAAAATACTGACTTGTCGGGTGATATTGACCCAGTTGGGAATCGTCATGAAGGTTTGCGGCTTTTGCCACCAGAAAATCGCTACAACGAGTAAAAAGCCAATGAGCGTCCCATAACGCCGCATCAGCCCCCCCACTGATAATTGCCGATGTTTGAATTTATTGGAACTAGACTGTTGAGTAGTCATAGATGGCTTATTCTCCAGCATTACCATAGCATAAACTGAGTAGAGTCTCTTCATTAAGTCCCGTTGGCACGACCTCATCCACAAAGCTATGTTGGCGCATAATCAGAATTCTGTCGCACATATTTATCAATTCATCTAATTCAGATGACACCATCAAAATGCTGACACCCTGCGCTGAAAATTGTCGCATTAGGCTATAAATATCAAATTTTGCCCCGACATCAATACCGCGTGTCGGTTCATCCAATAATAAGACTCGCGCTTGTTTGACCATCGTTCGCGCAAAAACCACTTTTTGTTGATTACCGCCGCTTAATTGCTTGACGCGCTGATGTGTATTGACCGCTCTTAGTTGGACATCATGACTTGTTTCTTGGCTGATGAGATGTTCGCGTGAATGATTTAGGAGACCCATACCATGAGTCGTTTCTGCCAGATGCGGCAACGTAATATTATGAGCGATGCTTTGTGTCAATATCAATCCCTGAGAGCGTCGTTCTTCTGGCACATAAGCAATACCATACTCCCATGCCAGGGTAGGGGATAGGCGCGGCAATCGCTGACCCTCTAAATAAATTGTGCCACTTTCACGCGCATCTGCCCCCATCAGACCTTGTAAGAGTTCCGAGCGACCAGACCCATTCAATCCAGCGATACCTACAATTTCGCCTTCACGCAGCGTAAAATTGATATCATGAACATGGGCGGTACTGAAATTTTGGACTTCCAGACGAATCGCACCTTTAGCCTCGACAGCACGGGGCGGGTAAACATTCTCCATCTCGCGTCCGGTCATCTCGCGGATTAAATCATCGGCTGTAACGTCTGTCATCTGATGGCTACCGACCACTTCTCCATCGCGCATCACTGTAATTTGCTGTGCGATTTTGAATAATTCGTTCAAGCGATGCGTCACGTACAGTACCGCACAACCCTGCTGACGGAGCGTATCAATGACATCAAAGAGAATATCGGCTTCGACATTCGTAAGCGATGCGGTTGGTTCATCCATAATATAGAGGAGTCCACCAGTTTGCCGTAAATTGGCAAAATCATCGCCAATGAATGCACTCGCAATTTTCATCAACATCGCATCGCCAGAACTCAATTGTGCGGCATTTTGGCGGACATTAATATGATAAACACCCAGTTGATGCAGTACATCCTGAGCCATCTGATTGAGTTTACGCCAGTTGACAAATACGCCGCCTATTCGGGGGTAGGGGTGGCTGAGGAAGATATTCTCGGCGACTGATAGGCTTGGCACGATATTGAGTTCTTGATGGATAAATCGTAAACCTAGTTGGTAAGCATCTTGTGGCGTTTTGAGTTCAACAGGCTGTTCATTGAAAGTCACGCGCATTGAATCAGGGGATAGAACACCGGCTAGTAATTTAATCAGAGTTGATTTGCCAGCACCATTCTCACCAATCAATCCGTGTACCTCACCACCTCGCAAGGTAATCTGTGCATCAATCAATGCCGGAATACCATTATAGGCTTTGTTCGCCTGATAAATAGATAACTCTAGCGGTGTTTGTTCTGGAAAGTTCATGAAGATATCAGTCAAAATCAAAACGGTGGGATGGCATTAAAGCGCATCCCACGCAATCAAATTTATTCGCCTGCGAGGTCGGCAGCCGTGACAAGATTTGCAGAAATGTAGTGATTAACTTGGGTGATTTCTTCACCTGCAAGATGGCTCTCAATGAGTTCAACTACTTTTTCGGCAATACCGCTAAAATCTTGTGCAACCGTCGCCTCAAAATTGCTACCGCCAGCAATGGCATCACGAGCTTGTTCAGTCGCATCAATGCCAACAATTACAATACCTTCATCCGCACGACCAGCATCTTCAATCGCTTGTAATGCGCCGAGTGCGGGATCATCCCATGCTGCCCATACTGCCGAGATACTACCCGGTTCAGGATTTGCCAGCAAAACAGCTTCCATGGCGTTCCGTGCGCCCTCTAAGGGTCCATTATCGAAGCTCGGCGTAATCGCATCGACTATCGTGATATCAAGGGTATTCTCAAAAATCGCACGGGCAATTGCACCGCGTTTTTGCACAGGAGGATAAGGCTCAAAAATGAACATAACAACATTGCCCTCACCATTGAGGCGGTCAACGACATAAGTCGCGGTCTCGGCAGCCATCGAATAGCCATTGCTTGTGACATTCGTGGCCAAGAGAGGGTCTGTTCCTGAATCCATGCCGAAGACAGGGATACCTGCATCCGCCGCCGCTTGCAGTCCGGCTGCGATTTGTGTGGGGTCAACATTAATGACAATAGCATCTACACCTTGCAAGACCACATCTTCCATGCGGCTAACCAGTGCAGCAATATCTTCATTGGTATCAATCACTGTCACATCCCACCCTTTGTCAGTAGCCGATGCTTCAAAAGCCTCAACCATCAATTGTGTTCCGGGTTGGGCGAGAAACGGTGTAAGGACAGCAACGGTGGGGGCATCTTGCGCCATAGTGGGGAAAACTAATAGGGCGGATATCAATAACAACATCATTCGACGTAACAATAACATTTATCAGACTCCTCTTTGCTAAACGGCTAAACTTATGAGTAGTGAATTTTGATGAGGTATTATACTGCAAACACAGTAAGATGCAAAAATTTTCTTCAAGAAGTATGTGTCAGTATATATGTTCCTCGACCAGATAGAGATTGTGAAAAACTATTAGTGGAATATATGTCAAATTAACTGACATAATGATATTTAGTCAGTTAATGGATTGAGTAGGGTGGTTTGTGTGTGCCGAAGATGACTTGCAACTTCATGAGATGCAAGAATTCTCTCTGTGCAACGTATAACAATCTCCTATGCTGGTGAAGAATTCGTTGCCCAAAGTAACTGCACACTCAACTGTGTTTATCTGCCCTACTGAAAATCAGTCTTATAATTAGGACTTTCGCTCAGCTTGTTCAAGATAGTTCTTTAAGGTTCAAATCTAAGTATTTTTAACTGTCCTGAACCACTTTGACATTATCAAGCGAAAGTCCTACTTCACTAACCTTGAGATTCTTAATTTCGATTTCGCCGGATTGGTTAATGATGTGCAAGCTCTGCTCGCAAGCATTGGCAACTTAACTCAGTTACGCGAATTGCACCTTGGACGCTATTGGGGAATTGAGGAATTGCCAGCCGAAATTGGCAACTTAAGGCAATTGGAGTTTTTGCACATAGGTGAAAACCTCATTTACGAACTCCCACATCCGCGCCAATTGACGCTGCAAACGTATCTCGGTGCGGCTATCATGCAGCCAGCCGCGCAGGCGCTCCCATTCACGCAAAATCGTCTCATGGGCAACTTCAACTGTTGGACGACGGGTGGTAGGCTTGATGCGTAAGTATTCGTCCTTCGTGCCGTTCAAAAAGCTCGGTCAGTGCGTACTGCAACAAAGGCAATGCCGCCGCTTGGTAGGTCATTTCTCCCACAATTTGAGCAACCAAGCCTTCTTCAAACGTGACTTTGACTCGCTCTGCTGGCCCCACGATGGCGCGTTCCAGGTCTTTTGTGCTCAGAGGTAAAATTGTTTCCATGCGTGCACGCAGCATCTCGCCAAATTTTGGATATTGGAGCGGGCGATCATAATAATCAGCGCGTAAAGTCATGATGATACAGACACGACTACGGTCATCGCTTGCTGCAACATAGAGCAAATCAAGAAAATGTTGCCGTGCGTCTTCATCTTCAAGTAAAGTGAAAACTTCCTCGAATTGGTCAATCACTAAAACCAGCTTGCTATCATCATCGGGCAAGATAATATCCGCCACCCGTATCAAGCCGCGTGCATCACGCCGCAATTGTTCATTGAGATTGCCTGCTTGATTCGCTGCAATTTTGACAAGTGCAACTTCCAATTCATCCAGGGGATGTGTTCCCGGCAACATTTCGATTGCAAACCATTTTTCAGAATTAGGCAAACGCCCATCTACTAAAGCCGGAATCAAGCCCGCTTTGACCAGACTCGATTTGCCACTACCACTTGGACCAACAACAGCTAAGAAGCGCGATAATTCTTCATGCTCATCCATACGCTGTAGCAAACGTTCAACTAATTTTCACGCCCGAAGAAATCGCGCCTGTCAGCCGCTTGGAAGGCACGTAAGCCTTTGTAAGGGTTTTCTGGTTCAGGCAAATATGAAATACTCGTGGGCGGCTCTGCCTCTTCATCCAAAATAACAAGGGCGGCTCCAAAGAGATTCATTTCACGCGCCCGATTTACCGCCTGCACGCGGCTGCGAACACCGAGTTTGGAATAGATTTGTTGGTTATACCATTTGACTGTTGAAAGGGTGATGAAGAGTCGCTCGGCGATTTCGCCATTACTCAAACCTTCCATCAGAAGTTTAAGCATATCTTGTTCACGCGGAGTCAATTGTTCCAGTACCCCTGCCGCCGGACGCAAGCGGTCTAAGGCGGCAGCCTGACGAAATTCAGCTGCCATCGTCAGCGCATCTTCATAGCGCATCGATGGATTTTTGGCGGTTGCCTTTTGAATGACAATGTTAATAGCCTCGCGCACCGTTTCATCCAAGGTCTCAATCTCCGGTAGAGGGTCATTGATATGCTTGTACAAGCGCTATGCAAATGTTCCAGACGAGCGATGAGGTGTGCCTCGGTTTCAAAGCGCCGAATGAAATCGGGGCGATTGGCAAATCCGGGTAGAATAATCTTGATAGCCACTTCACGCCCCACAGTCGTCTGACGTGCGCGATAGACTGCCCCAAACCCTCCTGCCCCAATCCGTTCTAAGAGTTCATATCCTTTGATGCTTTTGCCAGCAAAATCTTCCACAATTCACCCCTTTGCGCTATACGCTTTAATTTCATTATATGAAAACTTTTCGCCTACGATAGCTTCCCCATACTTTCTCAATACTGCCGATTTTGCTTACATTTGTCGCCTCATGAGGCTCAATAATCACACAATATAGCGGCTTTCCCTTACGGAAGACTTTTCTTCACAAAAAACCTTCCCTACTTTTTCAATACTGCGAGTCCCTACTTACGAATGGTGACAGCATGTTATCAATTCACCTATCCTGAAAGCAGATCGAACGCACATGCCAAAAGGAGATATTCATGAAGACCAAATTGAGTATCATGTTCATCACCATTTTACTGGCTGGTCTCAGCGGACTGCTTTTCGGGCAGGATTTAGCCTTACGCTTTCACTGTTCCTTTATTAGTACACACGGGATGCGAACAGCGTCGCAATTCAATCAAGTCGGTATCCATGCGATGAGTGAAGATCAACTTGACCAAGCGATTCGCGCTTACACATGCGCCATCCGTGCTGAACCAAGCTATTACGCCCCTTACTATAATCGGGGTATAGCCTATCGCAATCAGGGGAATTATGAATTAGCAATGAAAGATTTCTATCTAGCAATGGACTATGCTGCAAATGATTTGCCGGAACTCTACCTGAGTCTTGCTGTAACCTATGATCTCATGGGCGACGTATACGGCGCTACCAACTTTTACAATCAATACCTTGAAGTAGCTAACGAACCGTTGTAATTTGCATAGTCAAATATAGGCAAATCACCATTTATGCAGGCGTAACCCGCAATGGACGCACGGCAATGTCCTCTATCCCATCAGCAAATGCGTTTGGGAATACTTTACGAATGATATTTGCTGAACCATTGATATCAGCATTGATAATCTGACCATTACTAGCCCGAAACAAACCGCGTTTGATGCGCCGACCTACATAAGATTGTTGTTTGCAGAGGTCTTCATGATCGAGAAAACTGCACTTACTGGTATAGCTTTCCTCGGTGATAATAACTTCAATACCCAACAAATTAGCTTTGTAAGTGAGCATCTCAATGAAGCGTGTATGAGGAATTTGGACAAAATTCTGATTATTGCGTTTACCCATTGTGACATCAGTTTTCCAAGCATCATTTTTGCCTATCACCAGCTTGCCAATGCCATGATTCGACAGCTGCTCAATGATTTGTTTGCTGACAACATGCAAATAGTCATCAATGCGACGATTTCGACGCTGAGTCAAACGACGGATACGATTAGATGACCGTTTGTTACTTGGTAATTGACTCTTGAGTTGTGCTAAACGCTTATTGTAGAACTGATTAGTATCTTTCAACGGTCTACCATTAACAAGAATCGGCTGAAAACCGAGCTTATTTGAAGTTATAGCCGCTAAATTATTCACTCCCAAATCAATTCCTGCAATCCAATCCGGATTCAACTCCGGTAAATCTTTTGAGCGTTTAGGCTGTACTTTATAAACCAATTCGACTTTGTAACAGTTTGATTGCGGTACGATTCGTACTTCAACCAGATAATCGTACTATTTAATGGGTACATCTTCATCCAGATTTTCTAGTTCACGAATGCGCTTATATAGATTGCCAACTTGAATTTCAATTGGCAATTTCGATAGTTTGATAATCCCCTTACCTAAAGTTTGTTTATCTCGTGAGACTGATTCTTTCTCATATTTGACCACATTGCGTCCATTCCTCGTGTTTTTATATCTAGGTAATTGTGGACGGGCTTGATATTTATGGGGATTTTGATAGTAATCTATCAGGCTTGCTGTATACGATTTCCAATCTCTGACAACCTGTTTTATCGTCTCGTTTGTGACCCGTCTCGGTAGTGCATAATAATCTTGAGGATAGTCTTGCTTCACAGTTTTGTACAAGATTTTATAGCTAAGGCGCTTCTGAGTCTTGCCCCATTCTCCTGTCTGCTTGAACTGGTCTTTGTCAGCAAAATAGGCTTGGCGCATGATATAAGTTGCACAATTGTAGACATTTTTCGAGAGCCATGCTGCTTCGTCACAAGCCTGCCAGCGTGGAGCATTTCGACTAATGATGTAGGATTCTGCTAGATAAGCTGATTTTTCAGGCTTGTTCAATGCAATCCCTCACTTTTTGCGCTTTACGTTTCGCGCTTCGACGACCATAAATTCTAGCGCACATTGAGTTGATGATTGATATGAAATCATCAACTAATTCATTCTTAGTATCGGTCTCGTTCAATAGTAGGACTTGGCGATTTTGATTTTGTAGCAAGGCTTGGATATAGTTGAAGCCAAAACGAGTTAATCTATCTTTATTTTCCACAACAATAATGCCGATTGATGAATCGGCTAGTAAGCGATTTAATTTCGGACGTTTATCATTCAAGCCTGATGCAATTTCCGAAATTTCGACAGCTATCTGTAGTCCTTGAGAGGCTGCAAAATCCCGTAATCTGTTTAATTGCCGTTGTTTCCGTATTCTTTTTTTTGTCGCTCACGCCAGTTCCTAGCATTTTCAAACCTACCTCTGACGTAAATGTAGCTCAATTGTGGTGTGGATGCGAGTCATTTGCTTTTTTAAGATGCTACATTTTGTAACATTTTTCAAATTGTGACTTTGGGTAACATTGTGTCTACTTATTTACAATGTGTAGATTAACATAGTACAATAACCTAGTCAAATGGAAAAAAGTTTACTTATGAATAATAGTTGGTTGCGCTTGCGGCGCGAAGAATTGAATATGAATCAGGATGAATTGCTTGAAAAACTCAGCACTGCGTTAGGTCGTGATTTGAATCGCGCCACGATTTCACATTGGGAGACGAATAAGCGACGCATCTCATTGTTACACAGTCCAGAGGGTTGAATTTATTTTCATAAAATATAGACAAAAACTGGTAAATATGGTACAATATCTCTGATGGATAGCTTGTGTAAATCCCTGCTTGAAGGGTAGCAAAGCGCATCAACACGTGGGACATGGGTTGTTCTCAAAAAATCGTGAGAAGCGTAAAAGTCCAGCGAAAATGAGGTTTATGTCTCCAAGCGTCGGTTCGCCGATAAGCCATAGGT